>CAJPJN010000137.1:0-4484 GCA_905369855.1 Streptococcus oralis
CTATATCACTGAAGAAATCTTGCTCCGTACCCACACGTCTCCAGTGCAGGCGCGTGCTATGGATGCCCATGATTTCTCTAAAGGTCCTTTAAAAATGATCTCACCAGGGCGTGTGTTCCGTCGTGACACAGACGATGCGACCCACAGTCACCAGTTCCACCAAATCGAAGGCTTGGTTGTTGGGAAAAATATTTCTATGGCTGACCTTCAAGGAACGCTTCAGTTGATTGTCCAAAAAATGTTCGGTGAAGAGCGTCAAATCCGTCTGCGTCCATCTTACTTCCCATTCACAGAGCCATCTGTTGAGGTGGATGTTTCTTGCTTCAAGTGTGGTGGAGAAGGCTGTAACGTATGTAAGAAAACAGGTTGGATCGAAATTATGGGTGCCGGTATGGTTCACCCACGTGTCCTTGAAATGAGTGGTATCGATGCGACTGTTTACTCTGGATTTGCCTTTGGTCTTGGACAAGAGCGTGTAGCTATGCTCCGTTATGGAATCAACGATATCCGTGGATTCTACCAAGGAGATGTCCGCTTCTCAGAACAGTTTAAATAATGATTAGAAAAGTAGAAATAGCAGATGTTGGGGTGTTGACCAACATTGCCAAACAAACCTTTCGTGAAACATTTGCTCATGATAATACGGAAGAGCAGTTACAGGAATACTTTGAAGAGGCTTATAGTCTGAAAACTTTGTTAACTGAGTTTGGAAATCCAGAATCCGAAACCTATTTCATTATGCATGAAGAGGAGATAGCTGGTTTTCTCAAAGTCAACTGGGGAAGTGCTCAGACTGAGAGAAAATTAGAGGATGCTTTTGAAATTCAGTGCCTCTATGTGCTACAAAAATTTCAAGGATTTGGATTCGGTAAGCAACTGTTTGAATTCGCTCTTGAACTTGCTACAAAAAATAGTTTTTCTTGGGCTTGGCTAGGTGTTTGGGAGCATAATACAAAAGCTCAAGCGTTTTATAATCGATATGGTTTTGAAAAATTTAGCCAACATCATTTTATGGTTGGTCAAAAAGTAGATACGGATTGGTTACTGAGAAAGAAATTAAGGTAAGAAGATGATTCTTCTATTGAAATGATAGGAAAGGAAAAGAACTAGAGTGGCAACTGTCATTCTGGAGAACTAAATTATGCTTGTATCTTATAAATGGTTAAAAGAATTGGTGGACATTGATGTGCCATCACAAGAGTTGGCTGAAAAAATGTCAACTACAGGGATCGAGGTAGAAGGTGTCGAATCACCTGCTGCTGGTCTCTCAAAAATTGTCGTCGGTGAGGTCTTGTCTTGCGAAGATGTGCCAGAAACTCACCTCCATGTTTGTCAGGTTAACGTTGGCGAAGAAGAAGCCCGTCAAATCGTCTGTGGTGCCCCCAATGTGCGTGCTGGTATCAAGGTTATGGTGGCTCTTCCAGGAGCTCGCATCGCTGACAATTACAAGATCAAAAAAGGGAAAATCCGCGGTCTTGAGTCACTTGGGATGATCTGTTCACTTGGTGAATTGGGAATTTCTGACTCTGTTGTGCCTAAGGAATTCGCAGATGGCATCCAAATCTTGCCAGAAAATGCCGTTCCAGGGGATGAAGTCTTCTCATACCTAGACTTGGATGATGAAATCATTGAACTGTCTATCACACCCAACCGTGCGGATGCCCTTTCTATGCGTGGGGTGGCTCACGAAGTGGCAGCCATCTACGACAAGGCAGTCAACTTTAAAGAATTTACTCTTTCAGAAACTGACCAAGCTGCAGCAGATGCTCTTTCTGTGGGCATTGAGACAGGCAAGGCGCCTTACTATGCAGCTCGTATCTTGGACAATGTGACCATCGCACCAAGTCCACAATGGTTGCAAAACCTTCTCATGAACGAAGGAATCCGTCCAATCAATAACGTAGTGGACGTGACCAACTACATCCTGCTCTACTTTGGTCAACCAATGCATGCCTTTGACTTGGATACCTTTGACGGGAGTGACATCCGTGTACGTGAAGCGCGTGCTGGTGAAAAATTGGTGACCTTGGACGGTGAAGAGCGTGACTTGGACGTGAATGACTTAGTCATTACTGTCGCTGACAAGCCAGTTGCTCTTGCAGGTGTTATGGGTGGTCAAGCAACAGAAATCTCTGAGAAATCTAGTCGTGTCGTCCTTGAAGCTGCAGTCTTCAACGGAAAATCAATCCGCAAGACTAGCGGACGTCTCAACCTTCGTTCTGAGTCATCTTCTCGCTTTGAAAAAGGTATCAATGTGGCAACTGTTAACGAAGCCCTTGATGCGGCGGCTAGCATGATTGCAGAACTTGCAGGTGCGACTGTGCGTAAAGGTATCGTTTCAGCGGGTGAGCTTGATACCTCTGATGTGGAAGTTTCTTCAACTCTTGCTGATGTTAACCGTGTCCTCGGAACTGAGCTTTCTTATGCTGATGTAGAAGACGTCTTCCGTCGTCTTGGATTTGGCCTTTCTGGAAATGCAGCTAGCTTTACAGTCAGCGTACCACGTCGTCGTTGGGATATCACTATTGAAGCAGACCTCTTTGAAGAAATCGCTCGTATCTATGGATATGATCGCTTGCCAACCAGCCTTCCAAAAGATGATGGTACAGCTGGTGAATTGACAGCGACACAAAAACTCCGCCGTCAAGTTCGTACCATTGCTGAAGGAGCAGGTTTGACAGAAATTATCACCTACGCTCTAACAACTCCTGAAAAAGCAGTTGAGTTTACGGCTCAACCAAGTAACCTTACTGAACTCATGTGGCCAATGACTATGGATCGTTCTGTCCTCCGTCAAAATATGATTTCAGGTATCCTTGATACGGTGGCTTACAACGTGGCTCGTAAGAATAAAAACTTGGCCCTTTACGAGATTGGAAAAGTCTTTGAACAAACAGGCAATCCAAAAGAAGAACTTCCAAATGAGATCAACAGCTTTGCCTTTGCCTTGACAGGATTGGTTGCTGAAAAAGATTTCCAAACAGCAGCAGTTCCAGTTGATTTCTTCTATGCTAAGGGAATCCTTGAAGCCCTCTTTGCTCGTTTGGGCCTCCAAGTAACCTATACAGCAACATCTGAAATCGCTAGCCTTCACCCAGGTCGTACAGCTATGATTTCACTTGGTGATCAAGTTCTTGGTTTCCTTGGCCAAGTGCATCCAGTCACTGCTAAGGCTTACGATATTCCAGAAACGTATGTGGCTGAGCTAAACCTTTCAGCTATCGAAGCTGTGCTTCAACCTGCTACTCCATTTGTGGAAATCACCAAATTCCCAGCAGTTAGCCGTGATGTTGCCCTTCTCCTTAAGGCAGAAGTCACTCACCAAGAAGTTGTGGATGCTATCCAAGCTGCCGGCGTGAAACGTTTGACAGATATCAAACTCTTTGACGTCTTCTCAGGCGAAAAATTGGGACTTGGTATGAAGTCAATGGCTTATAGCTTGACTTTCCAAAATCCAGAAGATAGCTTAACGGACGAAGAAGTCGCACGCTACATGGAAAAAATCCAAGCATCGCTCGAAGAAAAAGTCAATGCAGAAGTGCGTTAAGTTATTAGAGTTTGAAATGAAAGTTTAGACTTAAACATAAAAAACGAATAAAACTAGTTTTCTAGACGGTTAGAATTCTATTTTGTTCGTTTTTTGTTTTTAAATCTTAGGTCTTGTTAGTGTGAATGAAGCTGTTCTTATATACTTTCTTGATTTCGCTTTTATAACTGTTTAAGACTACAGTAGATTGAAATAAACTGCGAACAAATCTATTGGGGAATTCAAACAAGTTTATAGCAATGTTTTAGAAGTTTCAATGTGCTGTTTCAACTTCGGCATGAAATAAAATCTAAGTGTATTTTTATTTTTCTGTCTAATAAATCAAAATACTTGATTTATTAGCATAACAATGATAAAATTAGAATTAAAATAGTGTATATGTGATTCTTTCATTTAATATATATATATATATTAACTAGCATTACCGTCTTCACTAGTTTAATAAATTATAAAGGAGTCTTTATAGATGGAAAATAATCATTCTATGAGTCGAGTAGAACGCTCACGTCGTGAGAAGGTAACTCGTTACTCTGTCAGAAAAGTAAGTTTTGGTGCGGCCAGTGTAGCGGTTGCAGCATTTTTTATGTTTTTGGGAAATGGTGCAGTGTATGCAGCAGAACCAAACGTAACAGCAACAGATTCTGCCCTAGCAGCTACTCCAGCAAATAATCAGTTGGATGAAAATTCTGGTGCCAGTGACTCGACTGCTCCGAAAGCTCAAGCAGACACAACTACTCCAGCACCTACTGATGCAAGCTCAACATCAGTGGAGTCATCTACTGTTTCAAAAGTTCAAGCAGACGCAACTACTTCAAAACCTGCTGATGCTACTCCAGCGCCAGCAGTATCATCTACTACTTCAGCAACAGAAGAAACATCAGAAAAGGCTACACCTGCCTTGGATAAAAAACAGCTGGAAGATTACGTAGCAGAAATT
>CAJPJN010000138.1:0-4457 GCA_905369855.1 Streptococcus oralis
CTGGTGTTCGCGTCTCATACTTCTTCCTAAAGCCTGTTTTAAACGAATAATGGCCATTGGCAATTGATAATCATAAAAGGCATTTTTCCCTTCTTGATTCAGCTCCTGATTAATCTTTTTCGTCAAGGGTTCTTGAGGATTTTGGAAAGGAAGTCTCGGTACAACCTGAATCACAAAAGGATGGCTTGAAAAATCAACTCCCTCCCAGAAACTTGCTGCACCAAGCAGGATCTGCTGTTCACCTTTTTCAAAGCGTTTCTTCAGTTGATGAACATCACCATTTTTATACTGGGCCAAGTGATTTATAGGAAGCATATCTGAAACTGACAAAAGCATGTCTTTAGCAGTAAAGAGAACTAAAATCGGTTGTTGGAAAGCTTGAACTCCCATCAGTAAATCAGCTACCTCCTTGGCATATACTTCTAAGGAGGTTTCTGTTACTAGGGGAAAATCTTTGACCAAGACCACTTCTTGATCCTGTTTTTTACCAGCTTCAATCTTGACAAATTTAGCTTCAGAATAACCCAACAGGTCTGCCAAAGAAACTCTCTGACTAATCTCAAGAGTGGCCGACACTCCCAAGACCTGACATGAATCAGGCACTAAAGAAGACAGAAGAATACGGCCTGATTTTGTAGAAGAAATCTGAATTTTCTTTTGACTCGTTTCAGTTGCTTGAAGCCAGTAATCACCTTCAACTGTAAAATAACGAACCAACTCCTCAAAGCCTTCTACTTCTAATTCTGAAAAATACTGATGGAGATTGGCCATAGAATCTAAGATATTTTTCCTAGATTTTCCAGACTGAAATTGTTCTATCAAGTAGAAGCACTCAAAGCGAATACTTTCTAGTATTCGTTGTTGAACCCTGTTTTCTTCTCCTACTAAAGCCTTATCAAGCAAATCGATAATAGACTGGATATCATGGGTCTCTTGAAGCAGATTTTCTAGGGCCAACAAAACTTTTTGGACTTCATCAATAATCAGTAAACGGTCACTGACAAATTCAGGATTATCTTCAAGTCTGGTTACAAGATAGGCATGATTGGTCACTAAAAGCTTGCAGGTTTGTGCCTTTTCTTGACTACGTTTCCAAAAATCTTCCGTCACAAATAAGCTCTGAGATGATAAATTCCCATCATGACGAAGATCTGTTAGAAAATGTTGGTAACGGTAGAGTTGCCCGATTTCATCCAAATCCCCCGTTTCTGTCTCTGTCAGCCAGACCAAGAGTTGCATTTTAAAGCGTCTAAATAAGCGATTTTCATCATTTTCCTGCAAGGAACGATAAAAGGCATCCAACTTCAGATAATTGTGTGGTCCCTTTAAACTATGAATATCTATATGGAACACTTCCTTGAGATGTTTACCTTCTTCTTCCACGATCTGATTTTGAAGAATCTTTGTCGGAACGCTAAGGACAATCTGACGATTTTCCACTTGGGACAAAGCAGGTAAGAGATAGCCATAGGTTTTCCCAATCCCTGTCGGTGCTTGAATTAATGAGACAGGCTCATCTTTCAATAGCAAGCCAACCTCTTTAGCAAAACTTTCTTGCTCCTCCCTCACTTCAAGGTTCAATAGAGAAATATTTTTAGAAAAATTTTGAAATAGTTTTCGTGACTCCAGGGAAGCTGCAATTTTCTTGAAATACAGTCCTTGAACTTGGACCAAGTCTGAAGAACTCAGGATAGATTGGTTGCGATAAATTTCCTCAATAACCAAGTAGGACTCATATAAGAGAGCGTCAGCCATTTCCAGCAAGCGTTCCAAGAGACCTTTAGGAAGTTGGGCCATCTTTTCTCGCAAAAAAAGAAGTAATTCCGCAGTAGCTTGGGCATCTGAAAGAGCTGTGTGGGCTTGTTTTAGAGGAATTCCTAATTCTCGACACAAAATCGGCAAACTATATTTTTCCAGTTCAGGAAAAAAGACCTGGGCCAATTCGACCGTATCAACACGAGGATTTCTTAGTTCATAGCCTTCAAAAAATAAATTTTCCGCCAAGAGATTGGCATCAAACTGAACATTATGGGCTACAAAAATCCCATCCTCCACCAAGTCAAAGATTTTTCTAGCAACTTGCGAAAAATCAGGTGCTTGCGCCAGACGTTGGTCAGTTAGCCCTGTCAATTCTTTAATATGAGCATCCAAAGGTTCGTGTGGATTGACATCCGTCGTATAGTGATCGACGATTTTTCCATCCTCAATCACGACAATTCCCACTTGGATAATTTTAGCCTTACTACCTGTGCTAGTTGCCTCTAAATCAACCACAACATAGCGATTACCAATCGTTTTCATTATAAAAAATTATACCAAAAAAAGGGCCATTTGGCACCTGCAAACATAGGATAATTTTCAAACTCAAGAACACTACTTGTCTTAAAAATCCCATCAAATAGAGCATCCTAGCCTACTTATTTTTTGAAAATATTGGAGAATAAGAAAAATTGAGAGAAGAAATGTTTGCATCTTCCTTCTCTCAACGAATCATTTACTTTATTTAACCATGTCAGGATCGTAGTCATAAAATCCTGTATCAAGGAAACGGTTTTTAGGGTGAAGTTTACGCACTTCTTCATCCAGCAAGAAGGCTTGGTCATGGCTAAAGTTGCCCTCTTGAATCAAGCTACGCGCTTGGATAAAGAGTTTTGCAATCTCAACAAAGTTCTGACCTGGAGTGTAGAGTCCTTCTAGTTTCCAGTGAGTGAAACCATGCTCCACCAATTCTGTCAATTTGGTCATCAAATCAAGGTCATTGTTTGCAAAGATGTGGGTACCATGATTATCTTCAAAAATGGAATAGTGGCTCTCTGGGTCACTTGGCTCAGCCAAGAAGAGGTCACGCTTGCGCGTCTTTTCATCATCGATGTGCGTAAAGTTATAGTAGTTTTGCAAGAGTGGACGTTTGGAGTGATGGATGACACTAGCACCGTAAACCAACACTTCAGCAGGAATTTCCAAAATCTCTGGCATTTTGAAGAGTTCAGCTGATGGAATTTCACGCGCCAAAACAGCCTCAGATGCGCCAGCCTTTTGTCCCCAGAAGTTTATCTGACGACTGCTAGTTACCATGGTTGAAGCATCGTAGATTGTCTTAAAGGAATAACCATCGCGGTTAACCACGTAAAAGACACCTGCATCCCCAATCGTAATGTAATCTGTCTTGATTTCTTCCAAGAAATCGAGGAAGGGCTTGATACGGTCCATCATGTCTTGGTGCATGAGGGCATTGACCGCAACAATCAATTCCTTACCAGCATCATGAACCAGATTAGCGATTTCACGCAATTGGTCATGATTAAAGGTTGTTGGCAGACGAAGGCCAAAATCTTTCTCACCAACATAGATACGGTCTACGCCAGCTTCGAGCAGTTGTTTAACTTGTTCAATACTTTCAGCAGTTGCTGTAATGATAATCTTTTCCATAAGGAAAATTATACCATATTTCTCAAAAATCAGCTATTCTTTGAAAATGAAAAGGTACTTTATTCTTTTTGTAACCTTTCTGTAATAATTCTCTGCTGAAAAAATGATAAAATAGGTATGTACTGTTAAGGAGAGAATAATGCCCGTAAGAAAATTACAATCCTATGAGGTAGACTATCAAGAAGAATTAAGCCAGCAGGTTCCTCGCTATCAAGATTATACACCTGAAGCGCAATCTGATACCAATCTCAAGGAAATCCTATTTTTTGTTAATATTGCCTGTTTTGGTATCTTTATGGCACTTTTCAGCTTTATCTTTTTAGCCTTAAAATTTAATACGTCTCTATCGTTTATAGCTGCTATGGGTGTAAGTTTTGCCCTTTTAAAATTACAAAGAATGATTATTAAACAAAAAATGACAAAATAAAGGTTGGTCTTTGTGCCAGCCTTTTTCTTATGTCTAATAGAAAAAGACAGAGTAAAACTGTCTTTTTCTATCTATTCTTACGTTTCGAGGGAGATTGAATTGCAATCTTGACTTCAAAAATCGTTCCTCTTGGTTTATTATCCTTAACTGTAATCGTTCCTCTTAAGGAATCAACAATCTGCTTGGCCAAAGATAATCCCAAACCAAAACCACCTTTCTGACGAGTTCTTGCCTTATCAACACGATAGAAGCGATCAAAGATTTTCTTTTTATCTGTAGCCGAAATACCAATACCATTATCAGATACAGTAAGATAAAGATGCCGATCTGTACAATGAACAAGAAACTCAATCTTTCCATCTTCTTCTGTATATTTTATTGCATTATCAAATAAGATTGTCATTAACTGTTTGAGAAGCAACTGATCCGTCATAATAGGACGGTAAATTCTATTCTCAGATTCAAAGACTCGGCCATTTTCCGAAGCAATCAAGCCATAGTTCGTAAAGGTCGTTTTAAAGAACTGTGGCGATACTTCCGCTATTTCTGGTTTTATTCCATCATCACGACGGGCTAAGTTAAGAAGATTTGTTGTTAAAAA
>CAJPJN010000139.1:0-4455 GCA_905369855.1 Streptococcus oralis
GGACAATATCCCTGCAAAAAAAACCGAGATTGAAAAGACTATCGTTTCCAATAAAGAACCAACTTTCTTAAGAATTTAAACCTATTGTACTATAAATGTTAAAATTTGTATCAAGTTTGCTACGGCTAGCTGTATTTACTATGACGTTAGATAAAAGAAAAAGATAGAAGAAAGTTGTCTAAGTTGACTTTTTCTTCTATCTTTCTTTAATTATTTTAATAAGTTCCTTCTTCACCTTGACTAGTCAAGATAACAGGTCCGTCTTTCGTAATCACGAATTGGTGTTCATATTGACAAGATAAACCACCGTCAATGGTCTTATGCGCCCAGCCAGTTTTCATATCTGTATCAATTTCCCAGTCACCTGTATTGATCATCGGTTCAATAGTCAATACCATTCCTTCACGGAGACGAAGCCCACGACCAGCAATACCATAGTTAGGAACCATTGGTTCTTCGTGCATAGTTGGGCCAACACCATGACCAACCAAATCACGCACTACACCGTAACCACGACTTTCAGCGTATTCTTGAATGGCTGCACCGATATCACCAATACGGTTTCCAACAACAGCTTGCTCGATTCCCTTGTACATAGCTTCTTTGGTTACATCCATCAAATTTTTTACTTCTTCGGACGGTGTACCAACAGCATAAGCCCAACAAGAGTCTGCTAGACCACCAGAGTAACTCTGAGTGTATTTTTTCATTTGCTCCACATTGTTGAAGTTTAGTTTTGAGACATTCAGGTCAGATTTAGCAATAGGACCTCCCAAAACCATATCAACCTTGAGCAAATCACCATCTTTCAAGATATAGTGACGAGGGAAAGCGTGAGCTACTTCATCGTTAAGAGAGCAACAAGTAGCATAAGGATAGTCCATCATGGCACCGTCAACCCCAATCTGAAGTGGAAGGAAATTTTCTTCCTTACAACGACGGCGAACGTATTCTTCAACTTCCCACATATCTACGCCAGGCTTAATCAAATCACGCAAGCCGATATGAATACTTGCTAGAAAATCACCGGCCTTATCCATAGCTTCAATTTCACGAGCTGATTTTAATGTTATCATTTTTTCTCCTAGTTTCTAATTAATTTTAACGGTTACATTTGCTTTTGAAACAATCTGATGACCATGATAAATATCGTAATCAATAATAGCTGATCGTCTAGTATGATGGATAATGCGTGCTTGAATGCGCAATATATCATCTATCTGAACAGCCTGCAAAAAGTAGATTAGCATCTGCTCGATAATGAGATTGCGACCACTATTAACAACCAAATCTTGAGTCATATGGGTCAGAATTTCTGCCAATACTCCATTAGCCAAAACACCATTCTTCTCTAGCATAAAGGGTTCCACTGTAATGACTACTTCATCATGGTGATAAGAAAGTTTTTGACCAATCTGCTCAGAAAAAGTTGGTAGAGCCGAAACTTGGGAACGACTCATCTTCTCCATGACATCTCGTCGTGTCACAACTCCAAGCAAGGTTTGATTGCTTCGAATAACTGGTACCATTTCAAAATCTTCAGCAATCATTCGTTGACTGACATTGGCAATATTTGTCGATAATCCGACTAAAAAGAGGCTACGAGACATGACCTTATCAATTGTGGTACTTGGTGACTTATCACCTGCATCCCTCATGGTTACCACTCCCACCACAACCTGATGTTGGTTAATAACTGGAAAACGACTACTTCGATTCTTACGTACTAAGTCCAAATAATCTTTGACTGTGTCAGTCTCTCTCAGAAAACCATATTCATGACTTGGACGATAAAGCTTCTCAACTGTCAAAATATCAGTCTTGATTTGAACATTTGACAAGGCTTTATTGATCATGGTTGCAACGGTAAAGGTATCATGCTTACTTCTTAGAACAGGAATCCCTTTTTGATTGGCCAGTTTTAGTACATCATCATGGACCTGAAATCCACCTGTAACTAGAACTGCATTTTCATTTTCCAAGGCTAACAACTGAATACGGGTTCGGTCTCCGACAATCAAGAGTCCCCCATCATGAAGATAAGATAAGATATTTTGCTCAGTCATAGCACCGATTGAGAACTTACTAAATTCTCTCTCTAAACCTTCTTGCCCAGCCAGAACCTCAGAAGAAGTCACTTCTGCAATTTCAGCAAAAGTTAATCTTTCAATAGCAACTTTCTGGGATTTAACACGGATAGTACCACTTCTTGGGCGAGTCTCTACAATTCCACGATTTTCAGCTTCCTTGATAGCACTATAAGCCGTTCCATCACTGACTCCTAGATGGTTGGAAATGCTTCGAACACTGACTCTTTTACCAACAGGTAATTCTTCCAAATAACTTAGAATTTCTTGGTGTTTACTCATTAATTTCTCCCTTTACAAAGCGAAACTCAAGATAATCTCGCATTTTCCTTGTATAGCGATCACTTCCTTTAAACTGACGGAACAAACGAAATCCAGACTTAAGAGCAACCCGTTGACTGGCTTCATTTTCGAGATGGGTTATAATGGATAATTGTTTTAAACCAAATTCCTCAAAAGAAAGTTGGCAAAGTTTTCTTACAACTTCTGTCATAAATCCTTGCGACCAAGCATCTTTTCTCAAAAAATAACCAAGTTCTGCTTCTTTTTTAATTTCATCTAGCTTTTCAAACTTAATTGAACCAATCATTTTTTCAGTTTTCTTGTCACAAATAGCCCATACTCCTAAAGGAGCCTTCATAAAATAATTGGCCAGTGCATATTGACTCTCTTCCAAACTAGCTTGACTTGGAAAAATGAATTGTAAATTTTCTGGATTTGAAGCTATATCATGGAAGTCCTTACTATCACTAAAAAAGAAAGGACGCAAATACAAGCGATCCGTTTCAAAAAAAGAAAACATTGCTAATTTGGTCCAAATATTCATAAACACCTCTACGGTTTAATCCTCAACAAGTGTAATATCCGCTCCTAGATTACGTAATTTTTCGATAATATCAGAATAACCACGTAAGATAAACTCGATATTGGTAATTTCAGTTTGTCCCTCGGCCATCAAACCAGCAATAACTAAAGCTGCACCAGCTCTCAGGTCAGTTGCTTTAACACTTGCCCCACGCAAATCACGTCCACCTGTGTACAAAATATGACCATTTGTTGTCGAAATGTCCGCATCCATCTTTGCTAGTTCAAAAACATGATTTACACGTTTTTCGTAAATCGTATCGACAATTGTACCACGACCATTCGCTCTTAGTAAAAGTGGGGTAATCGGTTGTTGCAAGTCAGTAGCAAAACCTGGATAAGGAGCTGTCTTAATATTGATTGCTTTCAAATTAGACTGTTCCTCAACAAAAATACTGTCTTCAGATACAGTCATTCTCACACCCATTTCTTCCAACTTAGCGATGAATCCTTCTAAGTGTTCATATAATACATTGTTGATACGAATTCCCTTGCCGACTGCAGCAGCTAAAGAAATATATGTTCCAGCTTCGATACGGTCTGGAATCACCTGATGACGGGTTCCATGTAATCTTTCAACACCATCAATAATGATGATATTAGTTCCTGCACCGCGGATATGGGCTCCCATATTATTCAAGAGAGTAGCTACATCAATAATCTCAGGCTCACGGGCTGCATTTTCAATAATGGTACGACCATTTGCTTTAACTGCAGCAATCATCGTATTAATCGTCGCACCAACACTAACCGTATCCATGTAAATACTTGCACCATGAAGTCCTGTATCTTTAGCAGATAACTTCATGTTATCTCCCTCGTAGCTAACAGTGGCACCCATAGCTTCAAAAGCCTTAAGGTGTAGGTCAATCGGACGAGGACCAAGATCACATCCTCCCGGTAAACCAACTGTCGCTTCACCAAAACGGCCTAAGAGACTCCCATAAAAATAGTAAGATGCACGAAGACTGTTAATTTTACCATAAGGCATTGGAATATTTTGAACACCTCTTGGATCAATCTCCAGGACATCATCATAACGCTTAACAGTAGCTCCCATCAATTCCATAATTTCGACAAGACTGGCTACATCCGAAATATCTGGAACACAATCCAAAGTCACCACATCATCAGCCAATATTATAGCTGGAATTAAGGCCACAACGCTATTTTTAGCACCACTAATAGTGATTTCACCTTGTAGTGGTAATCCACCATTGATAACAATTTTTCTCATTCTAAGTTTTTAATACTCTTTCAAGATTTCTAATAAGGTCTTTAAAATAAAGTATATCATAAATTTATCCTTTTTTCCATCCTTTTCAATTTTATTAGATAGTGATCAATAAATCAGATTAAGTTGAAAGGTTGAGTCCATATTTTATGAAACATCTTTTGATACTAAAAAAGCCTAAATTAAGAATTATAAAATACCCCAAAAATTAGATTTTCTATGTCTAACTTTTGAGGTATAGTTCAACTATAAGAGATAATAGTCTTTTGG
>CAJPJN010000140.1:0-4440 GCA_905369855.1 Streptococcus oralis
GTGGAAGAGGTTCCTGATAATATCACTCCTTATGGTGAGATTGAGCGTATTCCAATGACACCAATGCGTAAGGTTATTGCCCAACGTATGGTTGAATCTTACCTAACTGCACCAACCTTCACGCTCAACTATGAAGTTGATATGACTGAAATGTTGGCACTTCGTAAGAAGGTTCTGGAGCCAATCATGGAAGCAACTGGGAAGAAGACTACTGTAACAGACCTTCTTTCACTTGCAGTTGTTAAAACTCTTATGAAACACCCTTACATCAACGCTTCATTGACAGAAGATGGCAAGACCATTATCACTCACAACTATGTCAACCTTGCGATGGCAGTTGGAATGGATAATGGATTGATGACACCTGTTGTGTACAATGCTGAGAAGATGAGTCTTTCTGAACTGGTTGTAGCCTTCAAGGATGTTATTGGTCGTACCTTGGATGGTAAATTAGCTCCAAGTGAACTGCAAAATTCAACATTCACAATCAGTAACTTGGGAATGTTTGGCGTTCAGTCCTTTGGTCCGATCATCAACCAACCAAACTCAGCTATCCTTGGTGTCAGTTCGACAATTGAGAAGCCAGTTGTCGTCAATGGTGAAATTGTGATTCGCCCAATCATGAGCCTAGGATTAACTATCGACCACCGTGTTGTTGATGGTATGGCTGGTGCTAAGTTTATGAAAGACTTGAAAGAATTGATTGAAAATCCAATCTCAATGTTGATTTAAGAACAAGAGTATTCATTTTTAAGATATAGATAAAGGAAGGAAGACATGGCCTTAGAAGTAATTATGCCAAAAGCCGGCGTGGATATGACAGAAGGACAAATCGTCCAATGGAATAAAAAAGTCGGAGAATTTGTAAAAGAAGGAGAAATCCTTTTGGAAATCATGACTGATAAAGTCAGCATGGAATTGGAAGCTGAAGAAGATGGGTACTTGATTGCTATCCTTAAAGGGGACGGTGAAACAGTTCCTGTAACGGAAGTTATCGGTTACCTCGGAGAAGAAGGGGAAAACATCCCAACAGCTGGAGCAGCAGCCCCAGAAGCTAGCCCAGCACCTGCAGCAAGTGCCTCAAACGATGATGGTAAGAGCGATGATGCTTTTGATATCGTTGTGATTGGTGGAGGTCCTGCTGGTTATGTTGCAGCCATTAAAGCTGCCCAACTCGGCGGTAAGGTTGCCCTTGTTGAGAAATCTGAACTTGGTGGAACCTGCTTGAACCGTGGCTGTATCCCAACTAAGACCTATCTTCACAACGCTGAAATTATCGAAAACATCGGTCATGCCGCAAACCGTGGTATCGTAATCGAAAATCCAAACTTCACTGTAGATATGGACAAACTTTTAGAAACTAAATCTAAAGTTGTTAATACTCTTGTTGGTGGTGTTGCAGGACTTCTTCGTAGCTACGGAGTTACTGTTCATAAGGGTATCGGTACTATTACTAAAGACAAGAATGTCTTGGTAAATGGTTCAGAATTGCTTGAAACCAAGAAAATTATCCTTGCTGGTGGTTCAAAAGTCAGCAAGATCAACGTTCCTGGTATGGAATCGTCACTTGTCATGACCAGTGACGATATTCTTGAAATGAACGAAGTTCCAGAAAGTCTCGTTATCATTGGTGGTGGGGTTGTCGGTATCGAGCTTGGTCAAGCCTTCATGACATTCGGTTCAAAAGTAACTGTTATCGAAATGATGGATCGCATTGTCCCAGCAATGGATGCGGAAGTATCTAAGAACCTTCGCTTGATCCTTGAGCGTAAAGGAATGACCATCTTGACTGGTACTAAACTGCAAGAAATCATCGAGGAAAATGGTCAACTTCGTATCAAGGTTGAAGGAAAAGACGATATTATCGCAAGCAAAGCTCTTCTTTCAATTGGTCGTGTGCCAGACCTTGAAGGAATTGGCGAAGTTGAGTTTGAATTGGATCGTGGACGTATCAAGGTTAACGAGTACATGGAAACTTCTGTTCCTGGTATTTATGCACCAGGCGATATCAACGGTACTAAGATGTTGGCTCACGCAGCCTTCCGTATGGGTGAAGTTGCTGCTGAAAATGCTCTTAAAGGAAATCATGCTGTTGCCAAGTTGAATTTGACTCCTGCAGCCATCTACACTCTCCCTGAAGTAGCAGCAGTAGGTTTGACAGAAGAACAAGCCCGTGAGAAATACGATGTTGCCATCGGTAAGTTCAACTTTGCGGCTAACGGACGTGCCATTGCCTCAGATGCAGCTCAAGGTTTCGTTAAAGTTATTGCGGATAAGAAATACGGAGAAATCCTTGGTGTTCATATCATCGGTCCTGCAGCTGCAGAATTGATTAACGAGGCATCAAGCATTATCGAAATGGAAATTACTGTTGAAGAAATGCTGAAGACTATCCACGGACACCCAACCTACTCTGAAGTGATGTACGAAGCATTTGCGGATGTTCTAGGAATGGCCATCCATTCACCTAAGAAAAAATAAAAGAAAGATAGATTAGACTGGAAGGTTATTTCCAGTCTCTATCGTATAAAGGGATATCATGAAATATATTATTAATCATTCAAACGACACTGCTTTTAATATCGCCTTGGAAGAATATGCCTTTAAACATCTTTTGGATGAGGATCAAATCTTCCTTCTTTGGATCAATAAACCATCTATCATTGTTGGTCGTCACCAGAATACCATCGAAGAAATCAACCGTGATTATGTTCGAGAAAATGGTATTGAGGTGGTCCGCCGTATCAGTGGTGGTGGAGCTGTTTACCACGATTTAAATAACCTCAACTACACGATCATTTCAAAAGAAGATGAAAACAAGGCTTTTGACTTCAAGAGCTTCTCGACTCCAGTCATCAATACACTAGCTCAACTTGGGGTTAAAGCTGAGTTCACAGGCCGTAATGACTTAGAAATTGACGGTAAGAAATTCTGTGGCAATGCCCAAGCCTATATCAATGGCCGTATCATGCACCATGGTTGCTTGCTCTTTGACGTTGATTTGTCAGTCCTTGCTAATGCTCTGAAAGTTTCAAAAGATAAATTTGAGTCAAAAGGTGTGAAATCCGTCCGTGCCCGTGTAACCAATATTATCAATGAATTACCAGAAAAAATCACAGTCGAAGAATTCCGTGACTTACTCTTGGAATACATGAAAAAAGAGTATCCAGAGATGACAGAATACGTTTTTTCTGAGGAAGAATTGGCTGAAATCAATCGCATCAAGGATACTAAGTTTGGTACTTGGGACTGGAACTACGGTAAATCACCTGAATTTAACGTCCGTCGTGGAACAAAATTTACCAGTGGTAAGGTGGAAGTCTTTGCTAACGTTACTGAATCAAAAATCCAAGATATCAAGATTTATGGTGACTTCTTTGGTATTGAAGATGTTGCTGCAGTAGAAGATGTCCTTCGTGGAGTGAAATACGAACGCGAAGATGTCCTTAAGGCTCTAGAAACCATTGATATCACACGCTACTTCGCTGGTATTAGCCGTGAAGAAATCGCTGAAGCGGTAGTTGGATAAATCAAAAAAGAAGTTGGTTGTAGGACCAGCTTCTTTTTTAAAAATCAAATATTACATAATTTATTTTATGTAGTTTATAAACTATCTAGAGCATTTTTTTGTTCATCATTGACGATATGGGTATAGAGGTCAGTAACTTGTGTGCTGGCATGTCCTAGCTGGTGACTGACCAAAACTTGCGATTTAGTTGCGTCATAGAGCCTAGTTGCTAGGGTATGTCGTAATTTGTGGGGGGTCACACGGACTTTGAAGTCCTCAGAGTACTTAGCAACCATTTTCTCAACGCTGGAAGAATCGATACGATTGGGTACACCACGATATAAGGTCAGAAAGAGTGCTGTATCCGTCTTTTCCGTCTTATAGCGTTGACTTCGAATGGCTAGATAATTCTCTAGATAAGGCTTAGCAAAAGCAGCGACATTGACCGAGTCACGTTTGCCTCCTTTTCGAGTGACATCAATAACCATCATTTTAAGATTGAGATCTCTTAGATCCAGATTAACAGCTTCAGATAAGCGGACACCAGACGCCAAGAGAAGGGCAATAATGGCCAAATCTCGTTCTTTATTTTTATTAAATGATGAAAGAGCTCGATTTGAGAGCTGTTGTGGATACTCTTGATCGATATAAGTCAGAAAGCCTTCTGTTTCATCACCCAGAAAGAGTTTTTGTTTGATGTTTTCAGCTCTGGCAGCAAGTGTTTCTTTCTTTTTTTTAGTTGAAACTTTCTTCATTACATTACGATAGAAATAAGGTTCTCCCTGGTCGTTTTCAACTTCCTCGGTCAGATACTTGTAAAGACTAGAAAGTGCTGACAATGTCCGATTGATAGTTGTCTGTGAAACACCTTGCTTTGTTGTGTTGGCATTCAGCAAAGGTCGTTCTCGTAGATAAAGGATAAAGGATTCCAT
>CAJPJN010000141.1:0-4402 GCA_905369855.1 Streptococcus oralis
AATCTTGCTGCTGAGAAAGCTACTGCAGAAGGTGAAAAAGCTAGTTTGCTAGAACAAAAAGCAACTGCAGAAGCAGAAGCGAAAGCAGCAGCTGAAGCAGAAGCAGCTTACAAAGCTCGTCAAACAAGCCAACAACAATCAGTAGTTGCTTCAGGAAATACAAGCTTCTCAGCTCAAGTGCAAGCGACATCAACATCTGATGATGAGGATTCAAGCTACACTCCGGCACCTGCGCCAGCGCCTGCTAGACAACGTCCAACTTACAGCTCAAATGCTTCAAGTTATCCAACTGGTGAGTGTACTTGGGGAGCTAAAACATTGGCACCTTGGGCTGGAGATTACTGGGGCAACGGAGCTCAGTGGGCAACAAGTGCAGCTGCAGCAGGATTCCGTACAGGTTCAACTCCACAAGTTGGTGCGATTGCATGTTGGAATGATGGTGGATATGGACACGTAGCCGTGGTTACAGCGGTTTCATCATCAACAAGTATCCAGGTCTCTGAATCAAACTATGGTGGAAACCGTACAATCGGAAATAAACGTGGATGGTTCAATCCTACTACGACTTCAGAAGGTTTTGTAACATATATCTATCCAAACTAATGAATGAAACGAAGAGGCTCGATGCGAGTCTCTTTTGTGTTGTGTATAGTGAAGCTACTTTAAAAATCTACTAAAATAGCTTGAAAATATTGGAAAAGTATGGTAAAATGAAAATTGTCGTGTGAACGATAATACTCATTCTTGATGAATTGTGAAACAGTTGCCCTTGGGTCGTTTTGCGAGTTGAAGTCAAGAAGAGGAAAAAAACAAAAAGGAGAAATACTCATGGCAGTAATTTCAATGAAACAACTTCTTGAGGCTGGTGTACACTTTGGTCACCAAACTCGTCGCTGGAACCCTAAGATGGCTAAGTACATCTTCACTGAGCGTAACGGAATCCACGTTATCGACTTGCAACAAACTGTAAAATACGCTGACCAAGCATACGACTTCATGCGTGATGCAGCAGCTAACGATGCAGTTGTATTGTTTGTTGGTACTAAGAAACAAGCAGCTGATGCAGTTGCTGAAGAAGCAGTACGTTCAGGTCAATACTTTATTAACCACCGTTGGTTGGGTGGAACTCTTACAAACTGGGGAACAATCCAAAAACGTATCGCTCGTTTGAAAGAAATCAAACGTATGGAAGAAGATGGAACTTTCGAAGTTCTTCCTAAGAAAGAAGTTGCACTTCTTAACAAACAACGTGCACGTCTTGAAAAATTCTTGGGTGGTATCGAAGATATGCCTCGTATCCCAGATGTTATGTACGTAGTTGACCCACATAAAGAGCAAATCGCTGTTAAAGAAGCTAAAAAATTGGGAATCCCAGTTGTAGCGATGGTTGACACAAACACTGATCCAGATGATATCGATGTAATCATCCCAGCTAACGATGACGCTATCCGCGCTGTTAAATTGATTACAGCTAAATTGGCTGACGCTATCATCGAAGGACGTCAAGGTGAAGATGCAGCAGCAGTTGAAGCAGAATTTGCAGCTTCAGAAGCTCAAGCAGATTCAATCGAAGAAATCGTTGAAGTTGTAGAAGGCGACAACGCTTAATTCATATAAATAGTAATTACCTAGGAGGGCGGGGCTTAGCCCGGCTCTCCTATTTTTAAAAAATATAGGAGAATCAAAATGGCAGAAATTACAGCTAAACTTGTAAAAGAGTTGCGTGAAAAATCTGGTGCCGGTGTTATGGACGCTAAAAAAGCGCTTGTAGAAACAGACGGTGACATCGAAAAAGCGATTGAATTGCTTCGTGAAAAAGGTATGGCTAAGGCAGCTAAGAAAGCTGACCGTGTTGCTGCAGAAGGTTTGACTGGTGTTTATGTTAACGGTAATGTTGCAGCAGTTATTGAAGTAAACGCTGAAACTGACTTCGTTGCGAAAAACGCTCAATTCGTTGAATTGGTAAATACTACAGCTAAAGTTATTGCTGAAGGAAAACCTGCTAATAATGAAGAAGCTCTTGCTTTGACAATGCCTTCAGGTGAAACTCTTGAAGCTGCATACGTATCTGCAACAGCAACTATCGGAGAAAAAATCTCATTCCGTCGCTTTGCATTGATTGAAAAAACAGATGCACAACACTTTGGAGCTTACCAACACAATGGTGGACGTATCGGTGTTATTTCAGTTGTTGAAGGTGGAGACGAAGCACTTGCTAAACAATTGTCAATGCACATCGCAGCGATGAAACCAACAGTTCTTTCTTACAAAGAATTGGATGAGCAATTCGTTAAAGATGAGTTGGCACAATTGAACCACGTAATCGACCAAGACAACGAAAGCCGTGCAATGGTTAACAAACCAGCTCTTCCACACTTGAAGTATGGATCAAAATCTCAATTGACTGATGAAGTGATTGCTCAAGCTGAAGCTGACATCAAAGCTGAGTTGGCTGCAGAAGGCAAACCAGAAAAAATCTGGGACAAAATCATCCCAGGTAAAATGGATCGCTTCATGCTTGACAACACTAAAGTTGACCAAGCTTACACACTTCTTGCACAAGTATACATCATGGATGACAGCAAGACAGTTGAAGCATACCTTGAATCAGTTAACGCTTCAGTAGTTGAGTTCGCTCGCTTTGAAGTTGGTGAAGGTATCGAAAAAGCTGCAAACGACTTTGAAGCTGAAGTTGCAGCTACAATGGCAGCAGCCTTGAATAACTAATAATAAAAAGGAAGCCAAATTGCCAATGTCATTAAGTTAGTAAGCTAACTCTTTAAATAGGAGATAAGATTGAGATCATCAAAGTGATTCTCTATCGTATCTTCTATTTTTTTGCATGACAAATAAAGGTTTTTTCACCCTATTTTTTGAGATTTATGTTACTCTATAGATGAAATCAACTACCGATTGGGCCTTTATTTTTCTTGGATATTTTCGATTCGGTCGAATAATAGATAACTGTTTCTTGAGGTAGTTTTTCAACTGGAGAGAAGAAAGGGAACAGTTAAAAAACAAACGGCAGGCATAAGCCGCATCTGAGAAACACACTTTATATCTTTGTTTTTTACGACTACTGTCGATGGCAACTTGCGAGATTACCCAACGACAAAAGTTAAAATTTGTAAAGCGAGCAAAGATTTCTTGGAGAATCCCTTCCTTCTTTTTTGCATGAAAATTGACCAAGCCAACACTGTATTTCAGGTCACGAAAACTGGTCTCTATGCCCCATCTGCTGGCGTAGAGATTTTTTAATTCTTGGATTGAATAGTCTGTATTTGTCACTAAAGTTTCGTATTTTCCTTCTTCCACTTCTAGACGCACCATACGAAAAGGAAGTTGGTATAGTTCAACAGGGTCATGTTTTCGACTTGTTTCTGGAAGAAAATCAAAAGTAGAATTGTGTGGAATAAAATGATAGTCATTGGGACAGTTGAGATAAAGTTTTTTGAGCTGATTGGTTTGCTTTCGTGATAATGTTAGAAAAAATGTTTGATCAAAACACTCTGTATTTGGTAAGTTGAAGGAGGAACGCATGGATTGTTTTCCATCTCGAATACGGATGATATAAAGCCAACCTTTTTCTTGAAAATGAGCCATAAGATTGTAACTTTCATAGCCTCTATCCATGATAACAAGAGCTTTCTCGAAAGGGAGAAGCCTCCATCATCTGAATCAGAGCTAAGCGCTCATGTTGCGTATGTTTGTCTTGAATAAAAACATCTCGATACACTCCAGTCGTCAAGTCGTATAGGGCATTTATATGCATGAGATTATAGGATTTAACATCCGTTTGGGTTTGGATAGAGGTTTTTGTATCCATGGGATTTCGAGGAATACAGATATCACTCCCATCTGCAGCGAATATTGGAAAATCAATATTAAGTGGAATAGGTGCTGTAAATTCTTTAAATAGGGCATAGAACGCTTCAGGTTTTATCTGATAGCGTCTTTGAACAAAGGCTGAATTTGAAACTGTCAGTTTGGCATCTAGTAATTCTTTTGACAATGATTTCCCTCCCATTCCCAGAATGGTACGAATCATAGTTTCTAGTGATAAACTTCTTTTACGAGTAAAGGCCTGTTCATCTTGTTTGACGAACTCAACTTTTTGACCAATGATACTCTGAATACTCTTATTCAAGTGGGATTTTATCTGTTTTATCATGGGAAATACCTCCTTAACTATAGTTTATCACATAAAAAAGAAACCCAAATACAGAATTGTATTTGAATTTCTTAACTTAATGACATTGGGCTGACTTTGTAAACATTTTTTACTAAAAAATTTAAAGTGGGCGTTTGTTGGGCATGCCAGCCTTTCTTGGATATTTATTTGGTGTTTCTTTTTTCTTTTCTACCACTGAGATATAACGCGAATCTCCATTAGGTAGAGCGT
>CAJPJN010000142.1:0-4377 GCA_905369855.1 Streptococcus oralis
GCGCCCGCAACTCTCGTCTTTAAAACAAAAAGACACTTTTATTTCAATTTTTCACCCATTAGCAACTAGTTTTGACACATTTGTGGACTTCTCAGCGCCGCCACTTTCTGTAAAATGTGGGATTCAAAACACCTCTAATGGCTCTATTGTAGCAAGATTTTTTCGGAAATGCAAGGCACAAGAAAGATTACTTGAACTTGATGCCATTTTCTTTCAATTTCTTGATGGTAGCTGGGCCGATTCCTTTCAAGGCAAGGAGTTCTTTTTCAGTCCAGTTTTTGAAATCTGAAGCAGACTTGATTCCTTCATCATAGAAGGTTTTGGCACGGTCAAGTGGGAGTCCACCCAAGTTTGCTGCAAAATCTTCTACAGAATTGGCTACTTTTTGAGCTTGCTCTTTGGTAGCTTCTACTGCTTGTTCAACTTTTTTAGAAACAGCCTTACCAGCTTGGCTTGCTGACTGCTCAGCACGTTTTACGACTTTCTTTGTCTCTTCTACAACCTTAGTCACAGTACTTGAAAAAGCACCTGCACGACGGAGGCTATTTCGTAATTGTTTTTTACGATTGAGTTTCTTTGACATGATAAAATCCTTTCAATAAAAAACCCCTGCTCTGACAAGGATTTAATATAAATATTCTATCAAGATTTTAGTAAAAAATCAAGAATCTATCTCGTTTAATAATTTCTCTCACCAAACAAGCCTTCTGGTAAATCATGGAATCCCTTGCCTGCCTTGAAATTTTCAAACTTACCAAGCAAAAACTGATAGGCATCCAAGCGACTTTCGTAGCGAATCATGGCATCTTTGGCACGCTCGTCTTGGTCTTCTTCGTAGACTTTTTGGCTTTCCTTATGCGCCATGTCGTTGATCATGATTTGGGTATTGACCCAAGCTTCAAATTCCTTCATAAATTCTTGTTCGTAACTCATTTTTTCTCCTTATTCTAATCCACGGAAATAGTCCGTGTCAATCTCTCGGTAGGGTTGGATATCCTGAACATACTCCAACACTCCTTGGAATTCTCCATCTTCATCATGGACTGCAGCGTAGGTGATGTGGACAAACTTGCCTCGCGACTCAGACTTGAACCACATTTCATACTTGTCCTTGGTTCCCTCACGAAGACCCTTCATGATAGTCTTGACCTTGTCCAAATACTTAGGTGGGTGGCAAAGTTCAACATTACGCCCGACTTGGGATGGCGTCCGTTTGAAAATCATCTCATCAGCTGGCACATTGTCATTGTAATACTGGAAAATATCGTCTTTATTGACAAAGGTAATCTCCATAGGGAGGTGATTGAGGATGAGGTTGGCCTGCTCGACCGATAGATAGCCATTCCCAAAAGACTGTTGACTATGGCGGTCCAGCACTGCTTCCTTTTCCTTAGGGGTAAAGGTAATGGTAAACTGGCCTTCTGGCGTATCGATCACTTGCTGAACTTGACCTTCTGCCGTGTCTAGTTGTACAGGCTCCTCTTCACTCTTTTCCTCAACAAAACTCTGTCTTTCTGGCACCCATTTCTCAGACGGACGGATGATAGCATAGCCATAGGAATCACTCTCCTCCGCAATCTGAAGCCAGTCATCCTGAGTAAAGGACTCAAGGAGAATCATGAGAAGGATGGACTCTTCCTTGAAAATCATACTTTCAAACTCTGTCGCAAAGGCTTCAAAAGCTTCTTTTACAGTAGAAATCGGTACTTCAGGTAGTGACTTGGCTGTCGCTAAAGCTGTTTGAAAGAGTTCCCTAATCTGGTCATCCACTCCCCACATAACTTTGGGAGGCGAATCGTGTCCATAGCGCTCCATGATAGGAAAGAAGAGTTCTTCTTTACGTTGGTAATGGATGTCAAATTGCCCCACAAGTCCCATCTGACGCACCAAACCCTTGCGCATCTCCGCAAGCATTTCTTCATCTTCCATAGACTCATAAGTATCTAACAATCTCCGAATGCGAATCAAGGCCGCACGGAGGGCTAGATTTTCTTCTTTGAAAATACGAACTGGGTGACCTGGGTGCTCGGTATCTTCAACTTCGACCTCC
Source organism: Streptococcus oralis (assembly GCA_905369855.1). Classification (GTDB taxonomy): domain Bacteria; phylum Bacillota; class Bacilli; order Lactobacillales; family Streptococcaceae; genus Streptococcus; species Streptococcus oralis_BN. The sequence goes on from CAJPJN010000142.1 coordinate 2,051, forward strand.
TTAACAGCATTTTTAAAAAGATTGGCATGGACATCACAGAGTTCCATGACATCTTCAAAGGTGACACCTGAGTCTGAGTTCATCAGCTCGTGCTCCATAAGGGAAATCTCGATGGCCGAAACACCTGTAAAGGTCGCATCAAAGCGCTCCTGAACCGACTCAGGAGAGGCACCATTATGTAATTCTAACAAAATATCCCGCAGGACATGAATCCGTTCATCTGCCATTAGTCTAATCCAATCACTTCGTAGCCATTGGCTTCCAACGTGCGGACAATCTTGTCCATAGGGGTTCCTTCAAGCTTAGAACCCTGTTTGAGCGATACTTTGCGACCAACAGTATTACGCATCAAGGGATTGGCAAGGGGTTTAAATCCAAGCTCAACTAAAATTTCCAAGACTTCTGGATGCTTGTCCACCACTTCTGCAACAGGAATTGACACATCGATGATATTGTCCATGACGACCTCCATGTATGTTCTAAAATGATTTTACTGCTTATATTATACCATAAGCCTGACTAGCAAACACTAAACAAGAGGGGCAACCCCTCTTTCTTAATTTTTATCCAGATTGCGTAGCATCTCGTCAATCTTGTTTCCATACTCGATGGATTCATCTTTGACGAAGATCAGATCTGGGAGATATCACTTTTTTATTCATAACGATGCTTAGTTCCTATCATTATAAATCCATAATTTCTTTTTTCTTTCGATCAAATTCTTCCTGAGATAATATACCTGCATCTAAAAGAGATTTTAGTTTTGTAAGGGCTTCGATTTGCTCATCTAATGATAGACTTGGTTTCATGGCTTTTTCATCTAAACTTTGAGCCATATTCATTCCAAATATCATTCCAGCACTATCACCTAGACCATGTTGCTCCACTCCTGATGCAATTTTTTGTTGTGCTGCAATATTAGAAGCTTTCTGCGATACATCATCATAAGCTTTTAAGTTCATCTTATTTGATGAAAATTGTTTAACCAATTCCTTAGATTCTGGTGAGAACTCAATATTAGCAATGGCAACTTTTACAATCTCAAATCCAAAACGTTCTTTCCAAGTCCCTGCATACTGTCCATCATTTGATACTTGTTCTGCAAGAACTGCAGCTTGTGAGGGTAATTGTGAAATACGATAAGTTGTTGACAAAGAATTAAGTGCAACAATAAAAGATTGAAGAAATTCTGTTACTATTTGTGATCTAGCTTGAGCGCTATCAAAGGTATAATAAGTCACATTGGCAGGAAGAAAATTTCTGATAAATTGCTTAGCATCTGTAACTTGGATAGAAAATGTTCCAAAAGCACGTACTTCTAAATCTGTACCATAAAACAAATCATTATACATGACTGGACCACGAGTCCCAAATTTAATATCACGAATTTCTCTCAAATTAACAAAACAAATCTGTTTTTGCTGATCACTTTGACCACCGAATCCAACACGATTAACAACATTATCAAACAGTGACTTTTTCAATCCATCACCATTAAAAACACTGCTTTCGCCATTTTGGTATTCATATCCACCTGGTTCTGTAATAATTTCCTCGATACCAGACTGACTAAAGATAAAGGCAGCAGTATTTTCTGGAATAAAAATCTTGGATCCGTTCGAAATAACACCTACAGATTCCTTCGTATTGACACCTCTACCATTATTACTTTCTTGAACAATACCTGGACTTGCAGCTGTATGTTCATCAAAAGCATGAACTGTGATAATTTCTTTCCACTGATCTGCAAATGTTCCACCAATAGAATCTGTGATTGCTTTTCTCAACCCCATTTAATTGCCCCCTTATAAACTCTGCTCCATATCACAATAGGCACATCTCACTGTTTGCTTCACTTGACCTGACAAAGGTGCTCCACAAAAGCTACACTTGGTTGAAATCTTTTCTGGCTCTGCATCCTTAATTCCAAGCCCTGCTTTAAAAGTGTCAAATGTATCCTTAAATGTTTCTGCCAAAACATCTGCTCCAAACAAGCTACTATCTCCCAAGGTTTCAAAATTACTTGTATCACCTGAAATCAATTTAATAATGTTTCTAGCCCACTTGTCAGTATCCTTAGTATTATTAAATGAAAAGATAGCTTGCCCGCCATTATAATAAATTTCCAACCGTTTCACACCATTGGTTTTGGTTACTGAAACTTGAGGTTTCCCTTCAAAAATTTTATCCTGTTTAATGGTTATGTTACTTTGTCTTTTTTTTCTCCCCCAAAACCTTTTTTGATATGTATTAAGTGTAGATTCGTTAAAATTAATTCATCTGTAGCCAAACCATTTTTCCCAAAACTCACATGGTCACTATTCATA
>CAJPJN010000143.1:0-4373 GCA_905369855.1 Streptococcus oralis
ACTAGATGCAGGTAATCGAACAGAGGCAGCTAATATCGCGAAAGAATCTGGTTGGTTGTGATACTATCATATCTCGAAAACCATTATGTGCTAAAATTGAAATTATTCAATCAAACAATTTTGTAACTTGAGGAGGCTTAGTTTCCTCCTTTTTGTTTCATCTAAGGTAGTACCGAAGAGCTAAAATTGCTAAATTCCCAAACTAAGTTCCACCGCTAGTAGAAGTGGAAGTTAGTCTGAGAAAAATCATAAAAACCAGTGGAATTCCGTGTCAGGGTAAGTTCCACTGGTTTTAGTCATGCTTGATTTCATCGCTTTTGTAACCAAAATGAATCGAAAAAAAGAGCGCACAAAATCCCCTCATCTGAAAGCGTTTCAGATTAAGTTCCGCTATGGTGGAAGTTAGTGTGAGACGTTTGAATGGGGTTGAAGATTAGTTTTTAGAGCTTATGTTGGAGTAATGTAGACGATTGGCAGACGTCTTCTGCAGGTATTTTAGAAATGCCAAGAAGCTTAGGAATCTCTTCTCCATAAGTAAAGGCAAAGAGTTCATAGGCTGACTTTCCATTCAAAGCAGCACGTTTGACGCTGTTGACATGTGAACAGACGAGATTGATGTTCTCTTGAGTTAAATCGTCAAAAGAAGTTCCTTTAGGTAGAATGTCGCGAATCAGCGTGTGATTTTTCTCAATTCTCCCTTTCTGGTCAGAGCGATTAGGATCACAAAAGAAGAGTTTACTCTCTCCTTGCACATCCATTTCGATATCATCGACCCTGGCAAACTCTCCACCATTATCTGTGAGGATGACAGGAAAGAGTTGGAAGAAATCTTTATCCACTTGGTGAAGGGTGTTCTTGATATCATAGAGGTGTTTGGTAACCTCAAGGGCAGTTTTATTATCCATAAGCCTAGCGAAGATAAAGTTACAGAAAGATAGATTAAAGGTGAGTAGGACTTTACCTCCCATCCTGCCCATAACGGTGTCCATTTCCAGCCAGTAGTTCAGTTGGTTAAGGGATAAATAATTTTGGAAATCCTCCTAGGAGCGGCCTTTTTTGGCTTCTTTAGGAATGGAAGGTAGATTACTTTTTCTTCTTTCTTTAAATTTAACGGCTCTGGCTAGGTCAATAGGAGCGATAGACAGGTACCCTTTTCGGATGTGCCGATAGACAGTTGAGGAACTAACATCGAGGTTATGAGTTTTCAGAATATGATAGATGTGTTGTCCCTTTTTAACCCCATCAGAAATGACTTTATGTATGTCCCAGAAAGTCTGAGAATTAAGGGGAGTTCCTTCACGAGCTTCGACAAGAGCTTGTTCGTATTGTTTTTGAGCTTGTTTAGCTAGATAGAAGACTTTCTGATAGCCACAGTTTTGTCTTCTTTTAGGGCACCCATTACAGACAAAGGGAGCTTTGTCGAGTAGAGGGCAAGGAAGGTTATCGCATGTAGAATCTCGGACTTGTCTATTTCTCTTGATTTCTTTAGAAACAGTGGTCGGGTCTTTTAGAATAAGTTGCCCGATAGCTTTGAAGGTTTCACCGCGCTCTAAGCCTAATTGGATATCATTACGGTCTGAAAGGGTAAGGTGTTTATGTTTTGTCATAGTGGACCTCATTTCTAACTCAAACGTCTCATACTTAATTCCACCATAAAAATCCGTTTTAGACTAATCTCCACTTTGGATAGGCAAGTGGAAGTTACTTTGAGAAATTACCACATTCGAAAAAGCTGGAAACATTTGCCTTGAGCTATTGACAAAAGTAAAAGAATCAGATAGAATAGTAAAGTATGTTTAGTAACTGATCACTTTATAGCCGGCTAAACGAATACAAAATCTATGAGGAGGTATTCATCGTGAAACGTACTTATCAACCAAGTAAACTTCGTCGTGCGCGCAAACACGGATTCCGTAACCGTATGTCAACTAAAAACGGTCGTCGCGTATTGGCAGCTCGTCGTCGTAAAGGACGCAAAGTTTTGGCTGCATAATCCAAACGAACTATATCAAAAATCAGTAGGAACTCGAGTCTACTGATTTTTATTTTTGTAAAAAAGTACAAAAAGCTTTATATTTTTGCTTGAATAGTGTATAATATTTCACATACTGTAAAAATGGAGAATAATCATGAAGAAATCAAAAGTTATGCTTTTTGGAGCTATGGCTTTGACAGCAGGTCTAGCTTTAGCAGCGTGTGGATCATCTCAATCAAGTAATGCAGACAAGACTTACTCTTATATCTTTGTCAATAACCCAGATACCTTGGATTATATTACCTCTACACGAGACTCTACATCTAGTATCACAACCAACTTGATTGATGGTTTGTTGGAAAATGACCAGTATGGCAATCTCATCCCATCTATGGCTGAGTCATGGACTGTGTCAAAAGATGGTTTGACCTACACTTATAAGATCCGTCAGGGAGCTAAATGGTACACTTCTGAAGGAGAAGAGTATGCGGATGTAACAGCTCATGACTTTGTGACTGGTCTCAAGTATGCGGCTGATAAAAAGGCTGAAAACTTGTACTTGGTACAAGACTCTATCAAAGGTCTAGCAGACTATGTTGAAGGGAAATCATCCGATTTTGGAACTGTTGGTGTTAAGGCAGTGGATGATTACACTCTACAATACACCCTCAACCAACCTGAGACTTATTGGAACTCTAAAACAACAGCAAGTATCCTTAATCCTGTAAATGAAGCCTTCTTGAAGTCTAAGGGAGATGACTTTGGAAGTGTGACACCATCAAGTATCTTGTCAAATGGTCCTTACTTGTTTAAATCTTTCTCATCAAAATCTTTGATTGAGTTTGCTAAAAATCCTAATTACTGGGATAAGGACAATGTCAAAATTGAGAAAGTGAAACTTTCTTTCTTTGACGGTTCTGACCAAGACAGCATTGCTAGAGGTTTCTTGGATGGTAACTATACAGATGGCCGTATCTTCCCAACAAGTTCAGTCTTTGCTGAACTCAAGAAGGGCAATGAGGACAAGATTACCTACACACCACAAAACTCAGTTACTTTCTATTATCTTTTCAACGTGAATCGTCAAAGCTACAAGCAAACTATGAAACAGTCTGATAAGGAAAAGACAGATTCACGCGCAGCTATGCAGAATAAAGATTTCCGTCAGGCTATCAACTTTGCCTTTGACCGTCATGCTTATGCAGCACAGACAAATGGTGAAGATGGAGCAGACCGTATCTTGCGTAACACAGTTACACCAAGTAACTTTGTTCAAGTTGGCGATAAGAACTTTGGTGATATTGTCAATGAAAAAATTGTCAACTACGGTAAAGATTGGGCAAATATCAACCTAAACGATGGTAAGCAAGCCTTCTTGAATCCTGAAAAGGCCAAAGAGAAGTTTGCGAAGGCCAAAGAAAGTCTTCAAGCTCAGGGAGTAACTTTCCCAATTCATTTGGATATGCCAGTTGACCAGACTGCTAAATTAGATGTGCAACAGGCCGGCTCTTTCAAACAAACAGTGGAAGAAACCCTTGGTAAGGAGAATGTGGTCATCGATGTTATCCAACTTTCTCCAGATGAAAAAGACCAAGCAACCTACTTTGCAGATACAGCAGAACAAAAAGACTACGATATTGACATCTCAGGGTGGGGTGGAGATTACTCAGATCCTAAGACTTACCTAGATATCCTTAATCCAGATACAGGTTCTCAGTTGAAAAACATGGGCTTGTCTGAAGGAAAAGACAAGGAAGTTAAGGACAAGATTGGTCTTGCTGACTACAAGAAACTCTTGGATCAGGCAGACGCAGAAATCACAGATACTCAAGCTCGCTATGAAAAATATGCTGAAGCCCAAGCTTGGTTGACAGATAGTGCCCTCTTCCTACCAGTTCAAAGTGGTGGAGCCAACCCAATCTTCCGTAAGACTGTACCGTTTACAGGTCCATTCTCATTCGTTGGTCATAAGGGAAATGCGGACAACTACAAATATGTTGAATTGCAAAAAGAGCCAGTAACTGCTAAACAGTACCAAGAACTCTATGAAAAATGGCTGAAAGAAAAAGCTGAGTCAAATAAAAAAGCTCAGGAAGATTTAGCTAACCATATTCAATGATATTCCTAGTCATGCTTTTCAGTTAATACTCTTCGAAAATCTCTTCAAACCACGTCAGCGTCGCCTTACCGTAGGTATGGTTACTGACTTCGTCAGTTCTATCCACAACCTCAAAACACTGTTTTGAGCAACCTGCGGCTAGCTTCCTAGTTTGCTCTTTGATTTTCATTGACTATAAATCTTTTTTACTCTCTAAATTCTGAAAAAAATCCGAAAAAGAATGTGTAAGATATAGTTACTTTTAGAAATATTAAATAGAATAGGAGAACATCTATGGAA
>CAJPJN010000144.1:0-4371 GCA_905369855.1 Streptococcus oralis
GGATAGACCCAGATGATTGGACCTCAGTTAATCAAAGTATTCAGCAAAATCCTTGCTGGACAAGAAAAATAAGCCAGACAACAGCAATTCTAATCTGCAGCAGAAAGATTCATTCTTAAACATTCAAGCACCTCTCCTGTCTACTTCCGGCTCAAGGTGTCATAGATTTTAATCATAAAATAATAGTCAGGAAAACCAAAATCCAAGAACAGTTAATTTCATCACTGACAGTTCAATTGAATTTCAGTCCGAATGTCTCTACACTTCGGAATCCCTTGCTCCTTTCTCATTCAGATAAACCACCTGAGTCTGTTTGACAAAGCCAATTTTTTCATACAAACGCTTGGCACCTACATTGCTATCTTCCACTGCAATCTGAAATTCCTTATCATTTTGCTCAATTAGTTGGTTGACAAGGGATTTTGCTAAGTAACTTCCATAGCCTTTCCCACGTTCAGGTTCAGATATTGCTAAACCGTAGAAGTAATTCGTATCGCTCGATAAATCAACCGTGCACGTTCCAATAACCTGATCGTCTTTTAACAAAATATATAAGCGACTTTCTGGATCCTTCAGAGCTTCAGCGACATATCTATCTACAATCTCTCTATATTCATGCTCTTCTGAGAATGCCTGAAATTTTAACTGACTGATTTGCTCCTGATACGAACTATCTGCTAACAAAACTTCAAGATTGGAAACAGTTGCTAACGGATAAGGTTTTCTATCCTTACCTAACCAGGTTTCTGTATCTTCATCCTCAACCAATCCCCAGTTGCTGACAAAATCAGGATGACGTTCTAGAAAAATACGTTCTGTCTGAAAAGTCACTGAACGAATAGGAAAAGAAGCTGTTTCTTTCTCAAAACTAGTAACCAATGCACGCGCAATCCCCTGACGGCGGTGAGCTGGATGAACCAGTATCGTCACTTCTACATCTTGATCATCAGCATAGACAGTTAAAAGACCAACAAGTTCGCCTTTTTCATAATAAAGGAAAAAGGCGGGCATGTTTGGGTCAAAATTAAGCATGTTAGAGAGATAGGGATCACGATAGGTACCGTCATAGTTTTGGCAACAGTTAATTAGTTTTTTCGCCTCAGATAACTCCTCTTGGCTTAACTTGTTTCTTGCTTGAATCATATAGGTATCCTCTACAAACCAGACGATCTGTGACTGGCTTCTTTAGCCTGCTCGAGTTTATTGACGTAGTACTCTCGTTTTTCTTCGACTTCGTGAATGACCGGCTCATCCTTTTTACCATGTACACGGACAATCTTGGCCGGAATACCGACAACCGTCACATCACTAGGTACGTCTGCCACAACGACTGCTGCTGCACCGACCTTGGCATTTTCACCGATTTCCACTGGTCCGATAACTTGGGCATGGGCTGATATGAGTGCTCCCTTTCGCACGGTTGGATGGCGTTTACCAACATCCTTACCAGTCCCCCCAAGAGTCACTCCGTGATAAAGGAGAACACCTTTTTCAACAATCGCTGTCTCCCCAATCACCAGACCAGAACCGTGGTCGATAAAGACACCTGAATCAATCTGGGCACCTGGATGAATCTCAATCTGCGTCCAAAAGCGCCAAAATTGACTGTGCATACGAGCCAGGAGTTTAAATCCATACTTCCAGAGAAAATGCGAAAGACGGTGGGCCGCCAAGGCCTTGACACCTGGATAAGTCAGCAAAACCTCCAAAGTGGTGCGGGCCGCTGGATCATTTTCTTTTACGATATCAATGGTTTCGCGCCACCATCCCATACATTTCTCCTTTTCTTATTCTGAATCTTTTGGTGTTTCTGTAAATTCTTTCTTAGGTTTGTGATCCTTGTGATGACGTGGGCGGTGAGAACGCTCTGATTTTTCACCTTTTTCATCACGTTCAGGTTTTGGAGGACGAGGAAGAAGTGCTTTCATAGAAGCATCCACACGTCCTTTTTCATCAATCTTGATAACCTTAACATCAACTTCATCCCCGATTGCTACCAAGTCTTCGACATTATTGGTACGCGTCCAAGCCATTTCAGAGATATGAACAAGGGCATCCGTCTTGTCAAAGAGGTTGACAAAGGCACCAAATTTCTCGATACGAACAACCTTAGCATGGTAAACTTCGTCCACCTTAGCTTCACGAACCAAACCAGCAATGATTTCTTTGGCACGGTTAATAGCATCTTGGTCGCTAGAGTAGATAGACACATTTCCTTCTTCGTCGATATCAATCTTAACGCCTGTTTCAGCGATAATCTTGTCGATGGTTTCTCCACCCTTACCGATGACAATCTTAATCTTGTCCACATCAATCTTGATGGTATCAATTTTCGGAGCAGTTGGAGCCAATTCTGGACGAACTTCTGGAATGGTTGCTTCAATCACATCAAGGATTTCAAAACGAGCTTTCTTGGCTTGGGCAAGAGCCTCAGTCAAGATTTCTGCAGTAATCCCTTGGATCTTGATATCCATTTGAAGGGCTGTAATCCCGTCACGAGTACCTGCAACCTTAAAGTCCATATCTCCAAAGTGGTCTTCCAAACCTTGGATATCTGTCAAGACTGTATAGTTGTTTCCATCTGAGATGAGACCCATGGCAATCCCTGCCACTGGCGCCTTGATTGGCACACCACCAGCCATAAGAGCAAGAGTTCCCGCACAGATAGAAGCTTGAGATGAAGAACCATTTGACTCCAAGACTTCTGCTACCAGACGGATAGCGTATGGGAATTCTTCCAAACTTGGCAAGACTTGAGCAAGGGCACGCTCACCAAGAGCACCGTGACCGATTTCACGACGACCTGGCGCACCGTAGCGTCCAGTTTCCCCTACAGAGTATTGTGGGAAGTTATAGTGGTGCATAAAGCGTTTCTTGTACTCTGGATCCAAACCATCAATGATTTGAGTTTCTCCCATCGGAGCCAAGGTCAAGACTGAAAGAGCCTGAGTTTGTCCACGAGTGAAGAGACCAGAACCGTGCACACGAGGAAGGAAGTCAACAACCGCATCCAAAGGACGGATTTCATCGACCTTACGACCATCAGGACGAACCTTGTCTTCTGTGATCAAACGACGCACTTCTGCGTGTTCCATTTGTTCCAAGATTTCAGCCACATCACGCATGATACGGTCAAATTCTTCGTGGTCCGCATATTTTTCTTCGTAAACAGCAGTTACTTGGTCCTTAACTGCTTGAGTTGCGGCTTCACGGGCCAATTTTTCTTCTACTTGGACCGCTTTTTGGAGATTGCTGTTGTATGCTGCGATAATTTCAGCCTGCAATTCAGCGTCCACACGAAGCAATTCTACTTCTGCTTTTTCTTTACCAACTGCTGCAACGATTTCTTCTTGGAAGGCAATCAATTCTTTAACTGCTTCGTGCCCTTTAAGGAGAGCTTCCAGCATGATTTCTTCTGACAATTCTTTAGCACCAGACTCAACCATATTGATAGCGTGCTTGGTACCAGCTACTGTCAATTCAAGGAGAGATTGCTCTGCTTGTTCTTGAGTAGGGTTGATGATGATTTGGCCATTGACATAGCCCACCTGTACCCCAGCGATTGGTCCGTCAAATGGAATATCTGAGATAGAAAGTGCCAAGGATGAACCAAACATAGCTGCCATAGGTGCAGAGGCATTTTCATCATAAGAAAGTACTGTGTTAATCACTTGGACTTCGTTACGGAAACCTTCCGCAAACATAGGACGGATTGGACGGTCAATCAAACGCGCTGTCAAAGTCGCATCTGTTGAAGGACGTCCTTCACGTTTCATAAAGCCACCAGGAAACTTCCCAGCTGCATACATTTTTTCTTCGTAGTTGACTTGGAGTGGGAAGAAATCCCCAGTTGCCATCTTCTTAGACATCACGGCCGCAGTCAAGACAGTTGACTCACCGTAACGTACAACAACAGAGCCATTTGCTTGCTTGGCAACCTGACCAGTCTCTACAATTAACTCACGACCCGCAAAAGTCGTTTGAAACACTTGTTTTGTCATTTTAATCCCCTTTGGATTGATAATATTATACGTCTTGCCTACAAAAATCAAGATACTAAGCCGTTAAGCAACTCAAAGGAAAATAGGAAATCGGACGACGGAGAGACTGCTCCTAGGCAGATTTATCTTTTTCCACAGAGTTGTAGGCGAGTTCAATTACACAAGATACCAAGGGCGTCAAAAGCAAAGTAAAAATAGGAAACTGACGAAGTCTTCGATGAAGACAAGACAGTTTATCTTTTTTACACAGCTTTTCGGCCGGGTTCAATTACACAAGATAGCATTCGATTGACGCAGTGTACCATGCACACCAGGAAATCTATCTTTTTCACTAGGGATTTAGCCCGTGTTCAATTACTCAAGATACAAA
>CAJPJN010000145.1:0-4281 GCA_905369855.1 Streptococcus oralis
GAACTAAGGTAGAAATCCCAGGTAAAGATGGTAACCCAATCACTGTTACAATCGGTGAAGACGGTAAAGGTAAAGTACCAAACAGCGAATTACCAGACGGTAAAGTTCCAGGTACAAGTAAGATTACAGAACCAGGTAAACCAGCTGTGGAAGTTCCTAATGTAACAACTCCAGCTAAGGTAACACCAGCAACACCAGAAACTGAAAAACCAGTTGCACCAGTGACACCTGATACGCCAGTCAAAACTGACACTAATGGAGGTTCTGGTCAAGATACACCTGCACCAGCTACTCCAATTCCAAATGCAGTTACTCCGAATGCAGATCAGGTAGATACTAAGACTACTGTTGATAATGGAGCTAAGTCAAATGATTCTCAAAATGTATTGCCAAATACAGGAACAGAATCAAATGCTGCTCTTGCATCTCTAGGACTTCTTGGACTATTGAGTGGATTTGGACTTGTAGCTCGCAAGAAAAAAGAAGACTAAAAATTTAGTCAGATGAACATTCATTCTTTTGTGTTTTAACAACGAACTAGATTGATTCTGATAGTTGTGTTATCCATAAAATACAAAGAATGATTAGATAAAGAAAGCGAACAATGCTAGGATTTTGTTAAACGGAATTCTAAGTATTGTTCGCTTTTTGTGGTATAATAAGACTATGCAGAACAAACCAACGTCAGCCTATGTGCACATCCCATTTTGTACCCAGATTTGTTATTATTGTGACTTTTCAAAGGTTTTCATCAAAAATCAGCCGGTAGATAGTTATTTGGAACATCTGTTAGAAGAGTTTCAATCTTATGATATTCAAAAGTTGCGAACCCTCTACATCGGTGGTGGCACACCGACAGCTTTGTCAGCTTCGCAACTGGAGGTGTTATTGAAGGGATTGACTAAAAACTTGGACCTGTCTGTTTTAGAAGAGTTGACTATTGAGGCTAATCCAGGCGACTTGGATGCGGATAAGATTGCTGTTTTGAAAAACTCGGCTGTCAATCGTGTTTCGCTAGGTGTGCAGACCTTTGATGACAAGATGCTGAAAAAGATTGGGCGCAGTCATTTGGAGAAGGATATTTATGAAAATATCGACCGTCTGAAACTGGCTGGTTTTGACAATATCTCCATCGATTTGATTTATGCACTGCCTGGTCAGACCATGGAGCAGGTCAAGGAAAATGTGGCTAAGGCTATTGGGCTGGATATTCCTCATATGAGTTTGTATAGCTTGATTTTGGAAAATCATACGGTCTTTATGAACCGTATGCGACGAGGGAAGTTGCCTCTGCCTAAGGAGGAAGTGGAAGCTGAGATGTTTGAATATATCATCGCAGAGCTGGAGCGAGCTGGTTTTGAGCATTATGAGATTTCCAATTTCTCAAAGCCTGGTTTTGAAAGTCGCCATAATCTCATGTACTGGGACAATGCTGAATACTATGGCATCGGTGCTGGGGCCTCTGGTTATGTCAACGGAGTGCGCTATAAAAATCATGGTCCGATTCGTCATTATCTCAGTGCAGTTGAGGAAGGCAATGCTCGCATCACAGAAGAGCACCTGAGTCAAAAAGAGCAAATGGAAGAAGAAATGTTCCTGGGGCTTCGCAAGAAATCAGGGGTCTCTATGGCGCGATTTGAGGAAAAATTTGGACGGTCTTTCGATGGACTTTATGGGGAAATCGTCAGAGACTTGGTTCAACAAGGTCTCATGCAAATAGAGGGTGACCGAGTTCGCATGACAAAGAGAGGTCTCTTTTTGGGAGACACCGTAGCAGAACGATTTATTTTGGAGTAGGATGATGGGCTTAACTTATCAAATGAAAATGAAAATTCCTTTTGATATGGCTGATATGAACGGTCATATCAAGCTTCCAGATGTGATTTTGCTATCCCTGCAAGTTTCAGGGATGCAGTCGATTGAGTTAGGAGTTAGTGATAAGGCCATTTTGGAAGACTATAATCTGGTCTGGATTATCACAGAATACGATATTGAGGTGGTTCGTTTGCCTCGCTTTGCGGAAGAAATTACCATCGAAACGGAAGCTTTGAGCTATAATCGACTTTTTTGCTACCGTCGCTTTACCATTTATGATGAAACGGGGCAGGAGCTCATTCACATGATGGCGACCTTTGTTCTCATGGACCGAGACAGTCGAAAAGTCCATGCTGTCGAACCTGAGATTGTGGCTCCTTATCAGTCTGAGTTTGATAAAAAGCTCATCCGTGGACCAAAGTATGAGCCTTTGGAAGAGCCAGTCGGCAAGGATTACCATGTCCGTTTTTACGACTTGGATATGAATGGTCATGTCAATAACAGTAAATACTTGGACTGGATTTTTGAGGTCATGGGAGCGGACTTTTTGACCCAGTATATTCCCAAGAAAATCAACCTCAAGTATGTCAAGGAAGTTCGACCAGGTGGGGTGATTACATCGGCTGTTGAAGGGACTGGATTGGAAAGCAAGCATGAAATTACAAGCGACGGGGCTACCAATGCCCAAGCTATTATCACTTGGCAAGAAATAAAAAAGGATTAGGGAGAAAGTATGAAATATAAAGGCTATTTAATTGATTTAGACGGAACAATTTATAAGGGGAAAGATCGAATTCCAGCAGGAGAAGCTTTTGTCCATGAATTGCAAAAGCGGAATATCCCCTATCTTTTTGTAACAAACAATACAACCCGCACTCCAGAGAGTGTTCAAGAGATGTTGGCTCAGAATTTTAATATCGATACGCCCCTATCGACTGTCTACACAGCGACTTTGGCAACGATCGACTATATGAACGACTTGGGGCTTGAAAAGACCGTCTATGTCATCGGAGAAGCAGGGCTCAAGGAAGCCATCAAGGCGGCTGGTTATGTGGAAGACAAGGAAAATCCTGCCTATGTGGTAGTAGGCCTGGACTGGCAAGTTGACTATGAAAAATTTGCGACAGCAACTCTAGCTATTCAAAAGGGAGCTCACTTTATCGGAACCAACCCTGACCTCAATATTCCAACAGAGCGTGGTCTCTTGCCTGGTGCTGGTTCACTGGTAACACTTCTTGAAGTAGCAACTCGGGTAAAACCAGTTTATATTGGAAAACCGAATGCTATCATTATGGACAAGGCCGTGGAACACCTAGGATTGAAACGAGAAGAATTGCTCATGGTTGGGGACAACTACTTGACAGATATTCGAGCAGGGATTGACAATGGCATTCCAACGCTCTTGGTGACGACAGGTTTTACCAAGGCAGAAGAAGTGGCAGACCTGCCAATCGCACCGACTCATGTGGTTTCTAGCCTTGCGGAGTGGAACTTTGATGAAAACTAAACTGACCTTTTGGAGCTCTATGCTCTTTCTCCTCTCTCTTTCTATCCTTCTGACCATTTATTTGGCTTGGATTTTTTATCCTATGGAGATTGAGTGGCTGAACTTAACGAATCGAGTCTATCTAAAACCAGAAACCATTCAATACAATTTTCATATCTTGATGAATTATCTGACCAATCCTTTTAGCCAGGTCTTGCAGATGCCTGATTTTCGTTCGTCAGCTGCTGGGCTACATCATTTTGCGGTGGTTAAGAACCTCTTTCACTTGGTGCAGCTAGTTGCTCTAGTGACACTACCAAGTTTCTATTTCTTTGTCAAAGGGATTGTGAAAAAAGACTTCTTGTCTCTATTTAGTAAAGGGCTTTTGGCTCTAGTGGTTTTGCCTTTACTGATTGGGCTTGGAGGAGTTTTGATTGGTTTTGACCAATTCTTTACTCTTTTCCATCAAATTCTCTTTGTGGGAGATGATACCTGGCTTTTTGACCCAGCCAAGGATCCTGTTATACTGATTTTGCCAGAGACCTTCTTCCTTCATGCCTTCCTCCTCTTTTTTGCCCTTTATGAAAGCTTCTTTGGCTATTTTTACATAAAAAGTCGTAGGAAGTGAAACGAAAGATGTTCTTATTTCACATGTATAAATTAGGTGTGTGATTCGAAACTATCGTTAAGAGTGAATTAACTAATTCAGAAATGTATTAATCGTTCGCAAACAGTCTATTTTTCTGGAAAAATAGGCTTTTTTTCTAAAAATCTCTAGTCAAGCGCTTTATTTTTTTGTATAATAGAAGTAGCAAAGTATAGATAAGAAGAGAAAAGCATGATTACACTATTTCTATCACCGAGCTGTACTTCATGTCGTAAGGCAAAGGCTTGGTTAGAAAAACATAAGGTGCCCTTTGAGGAGCACAATATTATGACTAGTCCTTTAACAAGAAAAGAATTGCAACACATCCTTTCCT
>CAJPJN010000146.1:0-4222 GCA_905369855.1 Streptococcus oralis
TTGATGACTTTATTCGTCTGGCTGAGGAATTGCCTCAGATTACCTTTATCTGGGCTGGTGGTTTCTCTTTTGGTGGTATGACAGATGGTTATGAACGCTATAAGAAAATGATGGACAATCCCCCTAAAAATTTAATGTTTCCAGGTATTGTATCGCCAGAGCGTATGCGCGAATTATATGCCCTAGCGGATCTTTTCTTGTTACCTAGTTACAATGAGCTCTTTCCTATGACGATTTTAGAAGCTGCCAGTTGCGAAGCTCCTATTATGTTGCGTGATTTAGATCTCTATAAGGTTATTTTGGAGGGAAATTATCGGGGGACAGAAGATAGAGAAGAGATGAAAGAGGCTATTTTAGAATATCAAGCAAATCCTGTTGCCTTAAAAGATCTCAAAGAAAAAGCTAAGAATATTTCTAGAGAGTATTCTGAAGAGCATCTGTTACAAATCTGGTTGGACTTTTATGAGAAACAAGCCGCTTTAGGGAGAAAGTAAAAAGTGAGGTAATCTATGCGAATTGGTTTATTTACAGATACCTATTTTCCTCAGGTTTCTGGTGTTGCGACCAGTATTCGAACCTTGAAAACAGAACTTGAAAAGCAGGGACATGCTGTTTTTATCTTTACGACGACAGATAAGGATGTCAATCGCTACGAAGATTGGCAAATCATCCGTATTCCAAGTGTTCCTTTCTTTGCTTTTAAGGATCGCCGCTTTGCCTATCGAGGATTCAGCAAGGCGCTTGAAATTGCTAAACAATATCAACTGGATATTATCCATACTCAGACAGAATTTTCTCTTGGCTTGTTGGGAATTTGGATTGCGCGTGAATTGAAGATTCCAGTCATCCATACCTATCACACCCAATACGAAGACTACGTGCATTATATTGCTAAGGGGATGTTGATTCGTCCTAGTATGGTCAAGTATCTGGTCAGAGGTTTCCTGCATGATGTGGATGGGGTTATTTGTCCGAGTGAGATTGTCCGTGACTTGCTATCTGACTATAAGGTCAAGGTTGAAAAGAGGGTCATTCCAACTGGAATTGAATTAGCTAAGTTTGAGCGTCCAGAAATCAAGCAAGAAAATTTAAAAGAACTGCGTAGTAAATTAGGAATTCAAGATGATGAAAAGATGTTGCTTAGTCTTTCCAGAATTTCCTATGAAAAAAATATTCAAGCAGTATTAGCAGCCTTTGCAGAAGTTCTGAGAGAGGAAGACAAGGTGAAACTGGTAGTTGCTGGGGATGGGCCTTATCTGGATGACCTCAAAGAGCAAGCCCAGAAACTAGAGATTCAAGACTCCGTTATCTTTACAGGTATGATTGCTCCTAGTGAGACGGCTCTTTACTATAAGGCGGCAGATTTCTTCATCTCGGCATCGACAAGTGAAACGCAAGGTTTGACCTACTTGGAAAGCTTAGCTAGTGGAACGCCTGTCATTGCTCACGGAAATCCTTATCTGGACAATCTTATCAGTGATAAAATGTTTGGAACCTTGTACTATGGAGAACATGATTTAGCTGGTGCTATTTTGGAAGCCCTGATTGCAACACCAGACATGAATGAGCATACCTTATCAGAGAAGTTGTACGAGATTTCAGCTGAAAACTTTGGGAAACGAGTGCATGAGTTTTATCTGGATGCCATTATTTCAAATAATTTCGAGAAAGATTTAGCCAAAGATGATACGGTCAGTCAGCGTATCTTTAAGACAGTTTTGTATCTTCCGCAAAAGGTGGTCGCTGTGCCCGTAAAAGGCTCTAGACGCATGCTGAAGGCTTCAAAAACGCAGTTAATCAGCATAAGAGATTATTGGAAAGACCATGAGGAATAGAAAGAGGAACAGCCATGAAAAAACAATTAATGAGAAGTGGTCTTGATAAAAAGATTGCGGGTGTTTGTGCCGGAGTGGCCCATTATCTTGATATGGATCCAACTATCGTTCGCGTAATATGGGGTGTTCTTGCTTGCTGTTACGGAGCTGGGATTGTAGCTTATATCATTTTATGGATTATCGCACCTGTAGCAACTGACTATTGAAAACTAGCTGAATTCATGCTAAGATAATAGAAAATAGAATGTAACGAAGGAGAGAAAAATGGCATTTGGAGATAATGGAAATCGTAAAAAAACCTTTTTTGAGAAATTAACTTTAATTATCGTAGTTATTATGCTATTAGCAAGTATTTTGGGTATTTTTGCAACTGCAATTGGTGCCCTCAGTAATCTATAAAATAGATTCAAGAAAATTTTGTGACTGGGATTTCCCAGCCCTTTTTTAAAGTGAGAAGAAAAAATGAGTATGTTTTTAGATACAGCCAAGATTAAGGTCAAGGCTGGTAATGGTGGCGATGGCATGGTTGCCTTTCGCCGTGAAAAATATGTCCCTAATGGCGGTCCTTGGGGTGGTGACGGTGGTCGTGGAGGAAATGTGGTCTTCGTTGTAGACGAAGGGCTACGTACCTTGATGGATTTCCGCTACAATCGCCATTTCAAGGCTGATTCTGGTGAAAAAGGAATGACCAAAGGGATGCATGGTCGTGGTGCTGATGACCTTAGAGTTCGAGTGCCACAAGGTACGACTGTTCGTGATGCAGAGACTGGCAAGGTCTTAACAGATTTGATTGAACATGGGCAAGAATTTATCGTTGCTCACGGTGGACGTGGTGGACGTGGAAATATCCGCTTTGCGACACCAAAAAATCCTGCACCTGAAATCTCTGAAAATGGAGAACCAGGTCAGGAACGTGAGTTACAATTGGAACTAAAAATCTTGGCAGATGTCGGTTTAGTAGGTTTCCCATCTGTAGGGAAATCAACACTTTTAAGTGTTATCACATCTGCTAAACCTAAAATTGGTGCCTACCATTTTACGACTATTGTGCCAAATCTTGGTATGGTTCGTGCCCAATCAGGTGACTCCTTTGCAGTAGCTGATTTACCAGGTTTGATTGAAGGGGCTAGTCAAGGTGTTGGTTTGGGAACCCAGTTCCTCCGTCACATCGAGCGTACACGTGTCATCCTTCATATCATTGATATGTCAGCTAGCGAAGGCCGTGACCCTTATGAGGACTATCTAGCTATCAATAAAGAGCTGGAGTCATACAATCTTCGTCTCATGGAGCGTCCGCAGATTATTGTAGCCAATAAGATGGACATGCCTGAAAGTCAGGAAAATCTTGAAGAATTCAAGAAAAAATTGGCTGAAAACTACGATGAATTTGAAGAGTTACCAGCTATCTTCCCAATTTCTGGATTGACCAAGCAAGGTCTGGCAACGCTCTTGGATGCTACAGCTGAATTGTTAGACAAGACACCAGAATTCTTGCTCTACGACGAGTCAGATATGGAAGAAGAAGCTTACTATGGATTTGACGAGGAAGAAAAAGCCTTTGAAATTAGTCGTGATGACGATGCGACATGGGTACTTTCTGGTGAAAAACTCATGAAACTCTTTAATATGACCAACTTTGATCGTGACGAATCAGTCATGAAATTTGCTCGCCAGCTTCGTGGTATGGGGGTTGATGAAGCCCTTCGTGCGCGTGGTGCTAAGGATGGGGACTTGGTCCGCATTGGTAAATTTGAGTTTGAATTTGTAGACTAGGAGACTGGTATGGGAGATAAACCGATATCTTTCCGAGATGCGGATGGCAATTTCGTTTCCGCTGCAGACGTTTGGAATGAAAAGAAATTGGAAGAACTATTTAATCGTCTCAATCCAAACCGTGCCCTGAGATTGGCACGAACCAAAAATGAAAATCCATCACAGTAAAGAAGATAAAAAATTCCGTGCCTTAACATCAGACACGGAATTTTGTTATTCACCAAAAAAGAATGGTGGTGTGAATTTTTGCAATTCTTCAAAGCAATGTTGTGCAGCATCTGCATCTTCACAGATAACAAGACAGACATCATCACCGCAGAGGGTAGCGATAGCGTCAGGGAAGTTCAAGGCATCAATAATAGAACCGAATGATTGAGCCAGACCAGGAAGAGTTTTCAAAAGTAATTGATGTTGAATAGGAGGCATCAGTACAAGAGCATCTTCCATATAAGTTTCTAGGCGTTTTTACCATTTTGAAATTGAACCAGTATTTAGCACGTAGTAAGAATTATCTTCTTCTCGTATCTTGGAAAGATTCATTGTTTAGATATCACGGGAACGAGTTGCCTGAGTAACTTGAATGTCGTTATCGGCAAGAAGAGCTTGTAACTAGG
>CAJPJN010000147.1:0-4202 GCA_905369855.1 Streptococcus oralis
GAGTAGACTCATACTCAATGAAAATCAAAGAGCAAACTAGGAAACTAGCCGCAGGCTGTACTTGAGTACGGCAAGGCGACGTTGACGCGGTTTGAATTTGATTTTCGAAGAGTATTATAGTCTTTTCTAATAACAAGTCATAGTCACTTATAAGAATTACTAATAACGCGTTTGAATCGTCTAACTGGAATAAAGCTATAAAACAAGCTACACAAAGGATTTGAGGCATTTGTCTCAGGTCTTTTTCTTTTGTTTAAAATAGAGATATAGTTTCAAACTATATCAAAGCCTAATTTTTTACAATTATACAGACGCTTCCTTTTCTGTTAAGATAGTTTCAACAACAAATTTTGGAGGACACATCATGTCAACTACAATCATCGGTTTCCCTCGTTTGGGCGAATTCCGCGAATTAAAATTTACAACTGAAAAATACTTTAGAAAAGAAATCTCAGAAGAAGAACTTCTTGCAGCAGCAAAAGACTTGCGTGCTAAACACTGGAACATTGTCAAAGAAAAAGGCATCACTGAAATCCCATCAAATGACTTTTCTCACTATGACAACTTCCTAGATGCAGCTTTCCTTTTCAACGTGGTACCTGCTTCAGTTCAAAACTTGGACTTGTCTGACCTTGAGCGCTACTTCGCTTTGGGACGTGGTTACCAAGGAGAAAAAGGGGATGTTCGTGCCCTTCCAATGAAGAAATGGTTCAACACCAACTACCACTACATCGTTCCTAAGTTCGAAAAAGATACTCAAGTAAAATTGGCTGGTCACAAAATCTTCGATGAGTTCCAAGAAGCAAAAGAACTTGGATTGAACACTCGGCCAGTTCTTGTAGGTCCATTCACTTTCCTTCAATTGTCAGACTTTGAAGAAGGTGTGAAAGCAGAAGATTTCGTAGACAGCTTAGTGGCTGCTTACCAAGAAGTTTTTGCAAAATTGGCTGAACTTGGTGCGACTCGCATCCAATTGGATGAAGCGGCTCTTGTAAAAGACTTGACAGCTGAAGAAAAAGCTCTCTTCTTGAACCTCTACAACAAACTTTTGGCTGACAAAAAAGGTCTTGAAGTCTTGCTTCAAACTTACTTCGGTGATGTTCGTGACGTCTACGCTGACCTTGTGAAATTGCCAGTAGATGCTATCGGTCTTGATTTCGTTGAAGGTAAGAAAACTCTTGAACTCGTTAAAGGTGGCTTCCCAGCTGACAAGACTCTTTATGCAGGTATCGTCAATGGTAAAAACATCTGGCGTAACAACTACGAAAAGAGCTTGGCTATTCTTGAGCAAATTCCAGCTGAAAACATTGTCTTGACAAGCTCATGCTCACTTCTTCATGTGCCATTTACAACTGCTAATGAAGAATTTGAACCAGCTATCTTGAACCACTTTGCCTTTGCAGTTGAAAAATTGGATGAGATTCGTGATTTGGATGCTATCCGCAATGGTCAAGGTGAAGAAGCACTTGCAGCTAACAAAGAACTCTTTGCGACTGAGCGTGTTGGTGAAAATGCTGAACTTCGTGCTCGTATCGCTGGCTTGACAGACGCTGACTACACTCGTTTGCCAGCCTTTGCAGAACGTGAAGCTATCCAAGAAGAAGCTTTCAAACTTCCAGCTCTTCCAACAACAACTATCGGTTCATTCCCTCAAACTAAAGAAGTTCGTGCCAAACGTTTGGCTTACCGTAAAGGTGAATTGTCTCAAGAAGAGTACGACGCTTTCCTTGCTGAAACAATTGACGAATGGATCAAATGGCAAGAAGATATCGACTTTGATGTCCTTGTTCACGGTGAATTTGAGCGTAATGACATGGTTGAGTACTTCGGTCAAAACTTGTCAGGTTACCTCTTCTCTAAAAATGGTTGGGTACAATCATACGGTATGCGTGGGGTGAAACCACCAATCATCTGGGGTGATGTCACTCGTCTTAACCCTATCACTGTTAAATGGTCTAGCTATGCACAAAGCCGTACAAACAAACCTGTTAAAGGTATGTTGACTGGACCTGTTACCATCCTCAACTGGTCATTCCCACGTGAAGACATCTCTATCAAGGATTCTACTCTTCAAATCGCCCTTGCTATCAAGGATGAAGTGCTTGACCTTGAAGCTGCTGGTGTGAAAATCATCCAAATCGACGAGGCTGCTCTTCGTGAGAAATTGCCACTCCGTCGTAGCGACTGGTACGAAGACTACCTTGACTGGGCTATTCCTGCCTTCCGCTTGGTACACTCAACAGTAGCGCCAGACACACAAATCCACACTCACATGTGTTACTCAGAATTTACAGATATCATCCCAGCTATCGACAACATGGATGCAGATGTTATTTCCTTTGAAGCTAGCCGTTCAAACCTTGAAATCTTGGACGAACTCAAAGCGAAAAACTTCCAAACAGAAGTAGGACCTGGGGTTTACGATATCCACTCACCTCGTGTGCCAAATGAAGGTGAAATCGACAATACAATCGAAGCCATCCTTGCTAAAGTGCCAAGCAAGAAAGTTTGGATCAACCCTGACTGTGGTTTGAAAACACGTGGTATTCCAGAAACAAAAGAAAGCTTGATCCGCCTTGTTGAAGCAGCTAAAGCTGCGCGTGAGAAATTGTAAGATAAGGATTTCTCAAGAAGCGCTGTTTGGTCAATCTGCCTGTTTCACTTGGATTCTAGGAATCCAGCTAACGAAAAAAATCAACTAGAAAAGGATAATGACTATGTCACGCCAAACACCGTCACTCTCATTTGAAGTGTTCCCTCCAAACCCAGCAGTGGGTAATGATAAAATTATTTCAGCTTTGCAGGATATGCGGGAGCTGACACCACACTTTATCAGTGTGACTGCCAGCAATAATAAATTTAATATCAAGGAAACGACGGTTCGTTTGGCTGACTTTATCCAAAATGACTTGGCGATTCCGACTATTGCTCACTTGCCAGCCATCTATTTGACTAAGGACAAGGTTGCTGAAACTATTGCAGACTTGGACAAGGTTGGAGTGCAGAAAATCTTGGCTCTTCGTGGGGATATTATTCCAGATGTGGAACCACAAAAGGATTTCCGCTACGCAACTGACTTGATTGAGTTCATCAAGGAGCAAGCCCCTCACTTTGATATTGTCGGAGCTTGCTATCCAGAAGGGCATCCAGATTCGCCAAATCAGATTTCAGATATTCAAAATCTTAAGAAGAAAGTGGATGCAGGTTGTTCGAGCCTTGTAACTCAGCTTTTCTTTGACAATGAGCGCTTCTATGATTTCCAAGACAAGTGCATCTTGGCTGGGATTGATGTTCCTATTCATGCAGGGATTATGCCAATTCTGAATCGAAATCAGGCTCTCCGCCTCTTGAAGACTTGTGAGAATATCCATCTTCCACGCAAATTTAAAGCCATCTTAGACAAGTATGAGCATGACCCTGAGTCGCTCAGAGCAGCAGGACTTGCCTATGCAGTGGACCAAATCGTGGACTTGGTAACTCAGGATGTTGCAGGTGTGCATCTCTACACAATGAACAATGCAGAAACAGCAAAATACATCCACCAAGCAACTCATGCCTTGTTTAATCATCAGTCTCTAGGATAATAAAAAGCAAACCATTCTTCTCAGGTGAGGGGAATGGTTCCTTTTTAATGGTAAAGACCGCACTTTTTAAGAAAAATATGATAAAATAGACTCTGTACGTACTTGATACAAAGATGAGGGTATAAACAGATTTTTAACTATTCAAATCTGCTATAAAAAGGAAAAATACTAAAGAATAATATTTTTAAACTTTTCAAAGTATCTAAATAGTTGAACACGGGCTAAATCCCTAGTGAAAAAGATAGATTTCCTGGTGTGCATCGCACACTGCGTCAATCTCCTATTTTCATACGGGATTCTTTACGCCCTTTGTATCCTGATTTTTGTAGGCAAGGCGTATAATTTCATCAATCCAAAGGGGATTAAAATGACAAAACAAGTGTTTCAAACGACTTTTGCGGGTCGTGAGTTAATTGTAGAGACTGGTCAGGTTGCCAAGCAAGCAAATGGCTCTGTTGTCGTGCGTTACGGTGAGTCAACTGTCTTGACTGCGGCCGTTATGTCTAAGAAAATGGCAACTGGAGATTTCTTCCCACTTCAAGTCAACTACGAAGAAAAAATGTATGCGGCTGGGAAGTTTCCTGGTGGCTTTATGAAACGTGAAGGACGTCCTTCAAC
>CAJPJN010000148.1:0-4184 GCA_905369855.1 Streptococcus oralis
AGGTTGGTCAGTCTTTAGAGAACTCCTTTGTGGCATTTTTCCAAGGAGATTTGACCAAGCAAGAGGATCTGATTCAGGCTTGTCAGGGTATGGACATGGTTGTGCATGCGGGAGCTCTTTCTACCGTCTGGGGACCTTGGGAAGATTTCTACCAGACAAATGTCTTAGGGACCAAGTATGTTCTAGAGGCTTGTCGGGAGGCAGGGATGCAGCGTTTGGTTTATGTGTCGTCGCCTAGCATCTATGCTGCGCCTCGAAACCAGTTAGCTATCAAAGAAAGCGATGCGCCTCAGGAAAATAATCTGAACAACTATATTCGTAGTAAACTAGCTTCGGAGAAGCTGTTTAAGGATTATCCCGATGTTCCGAGTATTATCTTACGACCTCGTGGGCTTTTTGGAATTGGGGATACCAGTATTTTACCTCGGGTTCTTAAACTCAGTCAGAAGATTGGTAGTCCCTTGATAGGGGATGGCCGTCAGCTGATGGACATGACCTGTGTGGAAAATGTTGCTCTGGCCATTCGCTTGGCTCTAGAGGCTCCTCAAGCTAGTGGCGAAGTCTATAATATTACCAACGGGGAACCAAGAGCCTTTAAGGACCTGATAGAAGAAACCTTGAGAGGGCTTGGCTATCCGATAACATACAGAAAAGTGCCGGATCCTCTTCTTTCAGTTATTGCAAGTAGTTTAGAGTTTCTGTATAATATCTTGAAACTCAAAGGTGAGCCGGCTCTGACACGCTATACATATTGCTTGCTGAGGTATAGCCAGACGCTGGACATTAGTAAGGCGGAGCGAGACTTGGGCTATCGCCCTCAAATCAGTATTTCGGAAGGGATTGAACAATATGTCAAAGATTATAGAAAGCATTGATTATTTCCCAGCAGGATATTGCACGAGTTATACAGGTTTGCTATTTAAGGGAATCAAGAATAAAAAGATGACCTTTCCAGCCGGGGTTTTTCTTATCAAACATAGGGAGAAGGGATACCTCCTCTATGATACGGGCTACCATTACGATATTAAGACTCAGATTCGTTATGGTTTCTATCGTTTGGGAACACCTGTTCAAATGACGGAGAAGGACCAGATTTCATATTTGCTGAAAGCTAAGGGAATTAAACCAGAAGAAATTAATTATATCATCCTATCTCACCTGCATCCAGATCATTTGGGAGGGGCTAGCTTCTTCCCTCATGCAACTTTTATCTTGACTCAGGAAGTGTATGATGTTTACAAGAAACCGACACTGAAAGACTTGATTTTCAAGGAATTTTTGCCAGCTTCTTTTGAAAAAAATCTAACCATTATTAGAGCTGACCAGCAAGATTCAACCTTTCCCTATCGTCCGACTAGTGACCTTTTTGGAGATGGAAGTATTCTAGTAGCTTCTGTTGATGGGCATGCAAGGGGGCAAGCTTGTCTGTACCTTCCAGACTTTAATCTCCTCATCGCAGCAGATCTCTGTTGGGGAATTGACCTTTTGCCTTACACCAAGCAGATGCTCCTGATTCCTTCCTTGGTTCAGGACAATAAGGCAGACTATATCAAGGGGACAGAGTTTTTGGAGGAGGTCTTGAGAGATGGTATTGAAGTAGTTGTTAGCCATGACCCTGTAGAAAGGATAGAACGTATCATATATGAAAAAAGGAACCTTTCTTAAAACCTTTATCCAAACTCGCTGGCTTCATAACTTCAAATCTCGAGAAGCTGTAGAGAACTATCAGAAAAAGCAATTAGCTAACTATATGAACTTTTTAAAGCGAGAGTCGCCCTACTTTAAAAATGGGATTCCTAGTGACTTTGACCATATGGACAAGGCTTTTATGATGGAGCATTTCAACGAGCTCAACACCCAAGGAGTAGATCGGGATGAAGCCTTGGCCTTGGCTATTGAAAGTGAAAAGACTCGTGATTTCACTGAACTCAAAGGCGATGTGGCAGTCGGACTGTCTTCAGGGACATCTGGACATCGGGGGCTTTTTATCACAACGGAGAAAGAGCGAAGTATGTGGGCAGCAGCTATCTTAGCTAAGATGTTACCCAAGGGCCAGCTTTTTGGACACCGAATCGCCTTTTTCCTGAGAGCTGATAATGAACTCTATCAGACCATCAATACGGCACTTATTCGTTTGGAGTATTTTGATATTTTTAAACCTACAGATGTCCATATTGAGCGGCTGAATACCTACCAGCCGACGATTGTTGTGGCACCAGCCTCTATGTTGATTGAATTGAGCAAGCGTCTCAAGGCTGGAGAGTTAGCTATCCACCCACAAAAAATCGTTTCGGTGGCAGAAATCTTGGAAGATAATGATAGGGAACTCATCGCAGAAGCCTTTTCTCTATCCATTATTGACCAAGTTTATCAGGCAACCGAAGGTTTCCTAGCTTGCACTTGCTCAGCTGGCAATCTGCATCTCAACGAAGACATTATACTTGTGGAAAAGCAGTATCTGGATAATCGCGGTTTTTATCCAGTAATTACGGACTTTAAACGAAGTAGTCAGCCTGTTTATCGCTACCAGCTCAATGATATCTTGGTTGAAAATTCGAAGCCTTGTCCGTGTGGCGCCAGCTATACACGAATTGACAAGGTCGAAGGACGCGCTGACGACATCTTCTAATTGGATGGACTGGATGGGGGACAGGTGACCATCTATCCAGACTTTATCAGACGTTGCATCCTCTTTGTGGAGAATATAGGAGATTACCAAGTCAAACAATATTCTGAGAAGTTAGTGGAAGTTTGTCTAAACCAACGAGATGAGAGCATGGAGACAGCTATTTTAGTACAGTTTCAACTCCTAGCTCAGCAAAAGCAGTTTATAGTTCCCGAAATTCAATTTTCAGATTATCACTGGGATACTAGCCGTAAACTCAAACGAATCCAACGTTTATGAAAGGATAAAAGACAATGACAGAAGTAAAAAGACATATAGAAATTGCAGGATATGGTGTTTGCCTTCCAAAGCATACCGTCCAATTCAAAGACCAGACGCGTTATCGTGTAGTTGAAAATGAAGAAACGCAGTTAGATTTAGCAGAGGTAGCAATTCAGAGAGCACTCGAATATGCAAACTTAGATATTAAAGATATCGATTGCCTTGTATCAGCTAGTGCAGTTGGTGTTCAGCCTATTCCTTGTACGGCTGCCTTGATTCATGAGCGCGTGGCAAAAGGACTCTCAATTCCAGCAATGGACATCAATACGACCTGTACCAGCTTTATTTCTGCTCTATCGACTATGTCCCACTTGATTGAGGCGGGCGAATACAATCGTGTCTTGATTGTGTCTAGTGAGGTTGGTAGTTTAGGGCTCAATCCCAAGCAAAAAGAAAGTTTTGAACTCTTTAGTGATGGGGCGGCAGCCTTTATTTTCCAAAAAAGTCATCAGGAAAAAGGGGTCATTGCTAGTCTCCAACGTACTTGGTCAGAAGGAGCTCACGATACGGAGATTCGTGGAGGTCTGACTTTTTTTCAACCAAAAAAGTAATCTGAAGCGACTAAGACCAACTATATGTTTGACATGAAGGGGAAGAAAATCCTCCTCTTGTCTGCTCGTAAAATCCCAGTCATGTTTGAAGAGTTTCAAGAAAAAATGCAGCTAGCATTGTCAGATGTGTACTATATAAGTCCCCATCAAGCAAGTCTTGCCCTTCCTTTAGTTATTGAAAAACTAGGTGTTTCGGATGAACAATATCTCAATCTTGTCACTGATTATGGAAATATGGTGTCAGTATCGGTACCGTTTGGCTTTGCTTATTCATTAGAACAAGGGCTTGTTAAGGAGGGAGATGTCATCTATCTTATGGGAACTGCAGCCGGTATGACGGTCAATATGTTGGCTCTCAAACTGTAATACGCATATGAGATCATAATGGTTGAAACTTTAGCAAGAGTAAATTGTTGCCATCTAGCTATGAACTGATGTATACTAGTGGAAACATCTATTAATTAGGTGGTTAGGGGGAAGGTTAAAAGAAAGGGGATGTATGAAATATAGAAAATTTCAATTATTGATGTCCAAGTATGGCTTTAGTCTTTCGATTATGCTACTTGAACTGTGTCTTGTTTTTGGTCTCTTTCTCTATTTAGGGCGCATGGCCCCTATTCTATGGGTAATTGTCTTAATTTTTATGAGTATGGCGACTATTGTCGCAATTGTCAATCGTTCAATGG
>CAJPJN010000149.1:0-4181 GCA_905369855.1 Streptococcus oralis
AATCTTGTAAATCAACGACTTCCAAACCATTTTCTGTTAAACGATAGATACTCGTACAGACCTCTTTTAAGAAGCGTCTGTCATGCGAAACAGTGATGAGACCGCCGGGATAGGAGGCAAAGAGTTTTCTGATTTCGGGTTGAGAAGTGGGAGAAAAGTTTCGTGTGGGTTCGTCCAACAGGAGAAAATTTGGTTTGCGCAAGACTAAATCTAAAAGCAGGAGTTTTCCCTGTTGCCCGCCAGATAAGGAGCGAATTTGATGCTGCATTTCTGGATAACTGAAATTGAGACTGGCTAAGTGAGATTGGATTTTCTGCAGTTCCTCTTTTTCCCCGGTTTTGCTGAGATAGGCTATTGGTGATAAATCCAATTGCAGTTTTTTATGGTAATCTTGTGGCATAAAACCAAGCGAAATCTCTCTTTTATCATTAAGAAGTTGCTGTAACTTGGCTAACAGAGTTGATTTCCCAATACCATTTGGGCCAATGATACCGATTTTTTCTTGGCCACGAACAGTTAGTTGAAGTCCTTGAGCCAAAACTCGCTCACCAATGGACAAATTCTCTTTTTCCAGTTGGATTAAGACTTTAGATGCGGGTAATGGCTGTATATCTGAGAAGAAAAGTCTGATTTCTTCCTCTTCAAGTGGCTTTTGGGTCATGGACTGAGCTGCTTTTTCGTAGCGTTTTTCTTGTGAGAGGACAGTTTTCATCTTTTTAGCTAATAGGCGACCGGCAGTACTGTCTTTAGTAGCTCGAAGCGCAGTTTCTACATTTTGCTTGACTCGCCGATGTTTTTCCATGGTTTTATCGTAGGCTCTTTGGTCGTTGGCTGCTTGCTGGCTTTGTCTGGCAAAATTAGCCTTTCTCTGCTCACTATAGCGATCATAGTCTAAATGCTCTACTAATGTTTCTGCTTCTTTACGGTGCTTGACCAGTCGCAAGTGGACAATAGTATCAGCCGTTTCAGAAAGAAAGTCTTCATCATGGGAAATGAAAATAACGGTTTGCCGAATCTTTCGAATCTGACCTTTTAGCCAATCAACTGTTTCAAGGTCTAGGTCATTTGAAGGTTCATCTAAAAATAGAATCTCAAAGGGTTTGGCTAACTCATGGATGAGCTGAATTTTCAAAGCTTCGCCACCCGATAGACTGCCAATCTCTTGGTTGCTAGCGAAACGATCGCTATCAAAATGCAATTCCTCAGCCAAACGATAGAGGACACTGTAATCTAAATCGATAGTATCTAAAAAGAAGTAGTCGTGTAGAGTTTTCTTTTTCAGGTCCTCAGGGACTTTTTGAGGAATGTAGGCTATTGATTGATAATCAGATTGAATGTCTCCCCTGATAGTGAAATCAGGCAAAGCTTCCCCCATTAAAGTTTTAAGCAAGGTTGATTTGCCATTTCCTTCTTCTCCAATAATAGCTACCTTTTCCCCATCCTGGATGGTCATGCTTAGATCAGAGACAAGGTCTCGTAAATCTTTGTTTTGTGTGATGGTCAGGTGATTGATTTTTATCATATGATTGCCCTTTCTAGAATGTTGATAGTGCATAACAAAAAGCTCTACCTTACCTAGTAGAGCCAATGTCACTGTCAGAAACGCTATTATCCATGTCGAAAATCCTGTCAAACTAGACCAGTCTACTCCTATCGAACCCAAGAGGAGCAGATGGTTAGCTTTCTAGTTTTTTGATTTTCAAAGAGGATAAAGTACCAGAAGATCTAGTACAAAAAGAGCATGCAAAAAGAGACAAAAACAAGATCTACTAAATAAAGGTTCTTTATTTGATAGACTTAGTTGTTCATGTCTCCCTTACCTCCGAGTATTAGTATCTTTATCCTATACCTTTAAGGAAATTTTGTCAACAGAAAACTGACAATTCTAATCTCTAAAATCCTAAAACAGGTCCATAAAGAGTTAGTACGTGTTTGACATGCTCGTAATGGAATTTATCATAGTTTCGCCAAGCAGTACGAGCTTGATCGTTCAGTTTTAGGCTACCGAGACCTATCAGAAGACTGGTACGTTGGTAAAATTTCTCAAGGTCAATTAAGATACTGTTGTTCAACTTTTCCGCTTTTTTGAGCTCTTGCAGAGTAGTATTTAGCAGATCTTGCAGTCGAATATCATCTGCCGTACCCTGTTTGCAGCTTTGGAAACTTTTATTTAACTCGGATAGGAGTTGGGTTGCATTAGTAATGAGTTCTTTGTCTTCCATGTGAGCATCCTCCTTGCTCTGATGTATTATTGCCTATAGTATAGCACTAAAAAACAAAAATGTCATAGTAAATATGTTAAAAAATCGAATTTTAATTACAAAGTTTGGTGGGCTGATTTGTAGCCTTTTCATGGTATAATCAAGAGAGTAAATCTTTATGGAGGAAGTATGAAATTAAATATTCAAGAAATTCGTAAGCAGTCTGAAGGCTTGCATTTTGAACAAACGTTAGACTTAGCCGCAGACCTGCGTGCACGTAATCAAGAAATTTTAGATGTAAAAGATATCCTTGCAGTTGGGAAAGTACAGTACGAAGACCGTATGTATTTCTTAGATTATCAACTATCTTATACCATTGTTCTTGCTTCAAGTCGCAGTATGGAGCCAGTTGAGTTAGTTGAATCTTATCCAGTCACAGAAGTTTTCATGGAAGGCGCAACCAACCAGCTAGATCAGGAAGTTTTAGACGATGATTTGGTCTTGCCTATCAAAAATGGAGAACTTGACCTTGCTGAGAGCGTGTCAGACAATATCCTACTAAACATTCCTATTAAGGTTTTGACGGCTGAAGAAGAAGCTGGTAAAGGTTTTGTGTCAGGAAATGACTGGCAAATCATGACAGAGGAAGAATACCAAGCCCAACAGGCAGTTAAGAAAGAAGAAAACAGTCCTTTTGCTGGCTTACAAGGACTATTTGATGGAGACGAATAATGGTTTTATCAAAAAAACGAGCACGAAAAGTGCTAGAAGAAATCATTGCTCTGTTTCCAGATGCCAAGCCCAGTCTTGATTTCACTAATCATTTTGAACTCTTGGTTGCGGTCATGTTGTCAGCTCAGACAACAGACGCAGCAGTAAATAAGGCCACACCAGGTCTCTTTGCTGCCTTTCCAACGCCACAAGCCATGTCTGTAGCGACAGAGAGTGAGATTGCTTCACACATTTCTCGCCTGGGCCTGTATCGGAACAAGGCTAAATTCCTTAAAAAATGTGCTCAACAGTTACTAGACGACTTTGATGGTCAAGTTCCTCAAACACGTGAGGAATTGGAGAGTTTAGCAGGTGTTGGTCGCAAGACTGCCAATGTTGTCATGAGTGTGGGCTTTGGAATTCCAGCCTTTGCAATAGACACTCATGTGGAGCGTATTTGCAAACACCATGATATCGTCAAAAAATCAGCGACACCACTTGAGGTGGAAAAGCGGGTCATGGATATCTTGCCGCCTGATCAGTGGTTAGCAGCCCATCAGGCCATGATTTATTTTGGAAGAGCCATTTGCCATCCTAAAAATCCAGAGTGTGACCAGTACCCACAGTTATATGACTTTAGCAATTTATAAGATGGTGTACCAAAAGTTTTTGCTTGATTTTAAGCATGCTTTGTGCTATAGTAATTGATAACTAAATATTCCTTTAAACCTGTCCCGTGAGGCAGGCAAGGAGCGTGATAAAGTAGAAGGGTGAAGTCTATACTGTTTGCAGTAGGGCTTGCTTAGCTATACATTTCAAGTCTCCTTGTTTAAGGAGACTTTTCTTTTTGGAGGTTTGTCATGAAGACAAAAGAAGTTGTAGACGAATTGACCGTCAAACGAGCGATTACGCGTATTACTTATGAGATTATCGAACGTAACAAAGATTTGAATAAAATCGTCTTGGCTGGTATTAAAACTCGTGGTGTCTTTATCGCCCACCGTATCCAAGAACGCTTGGAGCAACTAGAAAATCTTTCAGTTCCTGTTGTGGAATTGGATACCAAACCTTTCCGTGATGATATTAAAAGTGGAGAAGATACTTCTTTGATTTCTGTTGATGTGACAGGCCGTGAAGTTATCTTGGTGGATGATGTGCTTTATACGGGTCGTACCATTCGCGCTGCTATTGATAATATTGTAGGTCATGGTAGTCCTGAGCGCGTGAGTTTAGCCGTTTTAGTCGATCGTGGACATAGAGAATTGCCCA
>CAJPJN010000150.1:0-4141 GCA_905369855.1 Streptococcus oralis
ACATAGGGGCGGATAAGGTTTCACGATTATCAAAATATAAATTTGAATCATTTAAACAATTAGACTGACAACCATACCTATCATATTCATTGGTTTGTTCAATTTTTCAACACCATAAGAAAGAAACTACAATATTGTACTTCTCAGGTCGGTTCGAACTTACAGAATTTGTCATGTCTTACCTGCTTTCTAAGGTAGTAATTCTGATACTTAATCATAAAATCACATATAATTTACTAATCAAGAACAATAAATATGTTTATGAAAATAAATAAACTGAGTTGCTATTTGTATCTATTTTCTTTTCTTTATGTAAGAGAAAAAGGAGTCTTTTAATCCAGAGAATATACTACTATGTTCTTGTTGAGAATCCTTAAATATTTCTCTATCATATTTTACATTAAAGGGGTCTTCGCCAAAATGTTTTATATAGACTTCTACTGCATATGTATCCATCATTCCAGGTATATAGTCTAAAACTTTTCTAGTTTTTTCTTTTTTACTAGTATGATTATCCCATCTATATTCGACTGGCATTAACATTCCATCTTTGTTATACTCGTCATTCATAAATAATTCAAAAAGTTTCGTTAAAACCTTTGTTCCAACCGTTTCATAAAGCATGATATTATCTGAACCAGTGACACAATCAAATATAGTTTTTTTCAGTGCTTCTGCCAAAGATTTATAATTTTTAAACCCGAGTTCCTCCTTATTCTTTGTTCCAGTTTTTCTTTGAAAGTCTTCCTCTACTGTGATAACATTGATATCTTCGATAAGTTTATTCACTATGGTTGAAATTAATTCTCTTCGAAAATAAAAATCATAGTCCTCAGTTTGACAAATCTCTGAAGTTCTTTTTTTTGCGAATTGTTTTGCGTCTTCAATCCAATTATAGAACTTTTCTTTTACTTCATCTTCAAGAGTATCATTATTCTCTAATCTAAAATAAAATTCATCAATTGTAAAATAATTGCTAGCTAATGCATCTTCTAAATCATGAGCACAGTATGCAATTTCGTCTGCAAGATCAACTATTTGGACATCAATTGTTCTAAACGGTAAGTTAGCATTTTTTAAAACTTTTTCAAACTTATTAGATAATTCATCGTAATCATCTTTATATAAAAATTTTTTCTTATCCTTATCATATGCAACAAAGTACTTGATGATTGCTGCTAAAGTACGATAAGTCAAATTAAGACCATTATATTGAGGAGATTTCTTCTCAATTTTTCTTAGAACACGAATGCCTTGTGCATTTCCCTCGAATCCAACATCCGGAGCAAGTTTATTCAAAACTCTTTCCCCATGATGACCAAAAGGAGGATTTCCAACATCGTGAATCAAGGAACCCGTTTCAACCACTACGCTCATTTTTGAGAAATTCTTCTCTATATTTTTCTCATGTTGAATATATTCTTTTGTGTTGGTGTTCGCAGATTTAGTTTTAATTTTTTTCTTAACTTTTATCTTGAGTTCATCAACAATTCCACGAGCTATCTGTGCAACTTCAAAACTATGGGTTAGTCGATTTCTATGAAAAGCTTTACTATTAACTTCGAATAATTGCATCTTCCCTTGTTGACGTCTAAATGAAGTTGAGTAGATAACTCTTGCATAATCTCTTTTAAATTCATCACGATCTCGGTTTGAAACTTCAATATGCTCTCGAACTTCTAAATCTGTAACTTTTTCCCAATGATTCTCTAGGAATGTAATTAATTCTGTCATAATATCACCTTTGATTTTCTACACCAACTTCTTCATCTCATCAATACGTACTACGGTCGCGTCGTATTTAGCTTGGTAGTCGGCTTGTTTGTCGCGTTCTTTTTGGACGACTTCTGGTTTGGCATTGGCTACGAAGCGTTCGTTAGAGAGCTTCTTACCGACCATGTCCAGTTCTTTTTGCCATTTAGCCAGTTCCTTGTCGAGGCGAGCCAGTTCTTCTTCAACATTGAGGAGGTCTGCCAGTGGCAAGTAGATTTCTGCTCCTGTGATGACGCTTGACATAGCGAGTTCAGGTGCAGGGATGGTTGATGCGATTTCCTAGTGTTCTGGATTTGTGAAGCGTTTGATGTAGTTGACATTACTGTTAAAGAAGGCTTCCAAGTCGCTATCGCTAGTCTTGACAAGAATCGTGATTGGCTTGCTTGGCGCTACGTTGACTTCTGCACGCGCATTACGAACTGCACGAATCAAGTCTTTGAGACTTTCGACACCAGTGTGAGCCGCAAGGTCTTCAAAGGCTGGGTTGACAGTTGGGTATTCTGCTGTAACGATAGAGCCTTCTGAGATTTGTCCAAAGATTTCCTCTGTTACGAATGGCATGATTGGGTGGAGGAGACGAAGGATCTTGTCCAAAGTGTAAAGGAGAACAGAGAGTGTGATAACTTTCTCTTCTTCATTGTCGCTATAAAGGACTTCCTTGGTCAATTCAACGTACCAGTCCGCAAACTCATCCCAGATGAAGTTGTAGAGGATGTGTCCAGCTACACCAAACTCAAATTTGTCAAAGTTTGCAGTTGCTTTGCCGATAGTTTCATTGAGGTTGTGGAGAATCCAGCGGTCTGTGACATTTCCAGCTTCCTTGTTGACCACTTTTTCGACATTGGCAGTTGCTTGCTCAAGGGTCAAGCCTTCATTGTTCATGAGGATGTAGCGAGAGATGTTCCAGATCTTGTTAATGAAGTTCCATGAAGCATCCATTTTCTCGTAAGAGAAGCGCACGTCTTGCCCTGGTGCAGATCCGTTTGAAAGGAACCAACGAAGGGCATCGGCACCGTATTTCTCGATAACATCCATTGGGTCAATCCCGTTACCGAGTGACTTAGACATCTTGCGTCCTTGCTCGTCACGAATAAGACCGTGAATCAGGACGTTTTGGAATGGTTGACGGCCAGTGAATTCCAAGGATTGGAAGATCATACGAGACACCCAGAAGAAGATGATGTCGTAACCTGTTACCAAGGTTGAAGTTGGGAAGTAACGTTTGAAGTCTTCTGAGTCAACATCAGGCCAGCCCATAGTTGAGAATGGCCAAAGGGCAGAACTGAACCAAGTATCCAAGACGTCTTCGTCTTGAGTCCATCCGTCACCTTCTGGAGCTTCTTCGCCGACGTACATTTCACCCTCAGCATTGTACCAAGCAGGGATTTGGTGACCCCACCAGAGCTGACGAGAGATAACCCAGTCGTGAACATTTTCCATCCATTGAAGGAAGGTATCGTTGAAACGTGGAGGGTAGAATTCGACCTTGTCCTCTGTGTCTTGGTTGGCAATAGCATT
Organism: Streptococcus oralis; assembly: GCA_905369855.1. GTDB lineage: Bacteria > Bacillota > Bacilli > Lactobacillales > Streptococcaceae > Streptococcus > Streptococcus oralis_BN. The sequence goes on from CAJPJN010000150.1 coordinate 3,292, forward strand.
TTTCGCCAATTGGTCCATCTTAACGAACCATTGAGTAGACAAGCGTGGTTCAACCACTACACCTGTACGCTCTGAGTGACCAACGCTGTGGACACGTTTTTCGATTTTAACGAGGGCACCGATTTCTTCCAACTTAGCAATGACTGCCTTACGAGCTTCAAAACGATCCATGTCTGCAAATTCGAAGGCCAAGTCGTTCATGGTTCCGTCGTCGTTCATGACGTTAACTTGAGGCAAGTTATGACGTTGACCAACCAAGAAGTCGTTTGGATCGTGGGCAGGTGTGATTTTCACGACACCAGTACCAAACTCAGGATCCGCGTGCTCATCTCCAACGATTGGAATCAATTTATTAGCGATTGGAAGGATAACATTTTTACCAATCAAGTCCTTGTAGCGTGGGTCTTCTGGATTGACCGCAACCGCAACGTCACCAAACATAGTCTCAGGACGAGTTGTCGCCACTTCAAGGGCGCGTGAACCGTCTTCCAACATGTAGTTCATGTGGTAGAAGGCACCTTCGACGTCCTTGTGGATAACTTCGATATCAGAAAGGGCTGTGCGAGCAGCTGGGTCCCAGTTGATGATAAACTCACCACGGTAGATCCAACCTTTCTTGTAAAGGTCCACAAAGACCTTACGAACAGCTTTTGACAAACCTTCGTCAAGAGTGAAACGCTCACGAGAGTAGTCTACAGAGAGCCCCATCTTGCCCCATTGTTCCTTGATGGTAGTAGCATATTCGTCTTTCCATTCCCAGACTTTGTCAAGGAACTTCTCACGACCCAGGTCGTAACGCGTAATGCCCTCACCACGCAAGCGCTCCTCAACCTTAGCTTGGGTCGCAATC
>CAJPJN010000151.1:0-4125 GCA_905369855.1 Streptococcus oralis
GTTGACATCTGGTATCAGAATAGGTTCCTGCGCCTGTAGTGCTTCTACCGACTGTATTTCCTGGGGCTCCAGTATTTTCTTTACACCACGTCGGGCAGGCTTCGTACTATCTTTAGATCCTACGTTTTGCACCAGCTCTTGAAGTTCCAAAGGTAGAGTTCGCTCAATCCCAGCAATCATGCTGTGCACCCGGTGCGTGTATTCAGGGTGATGTTTAATCAGCTGTTGTAGGATGTTTAGCTGGGCCTTCACCAGCTTCTTCTGAGTACGGAGGAGTACTGCTGCTGATGCGTCTAACAGGGCATCGAGCTGTTCCTTAGAAAGTTGCTCCACAATGGGGGTAAGCATCTCTTGTGCTAGGCCTACCGACGTGGATAGCTGCGTCTGTAAAATAGCGGTCAGTAGCGGAATGCGTGCCAGGTTCTCCGCGGTAGTTGGTTTCATGCCGCGGTAAAGCACATGGAAGACCCGTGTTTTCCTGGGCGTAAAATCTCTGAGCAATGAGCGCAAACATTCGGTGAGAAAACGGCCGCGAAACCCGTCAAGGTGACAATCTAGATAATCTAAAAACTTGAATCAAAAACCAAAAAAGCAGCGGATGTTCTCCACTACTTTGACAGCTTATTCTTCAATTTCGATTTCAAGCTCATCGCCTAGGTCAAGAGTTACTTCTTCATTCACTGAATCTGCTTGAACTGCCTCATCTTTTTTAGTTTCAACACCTTCTACAGAAGCTTCTTCTCCATCAATCAAACCAAATTGAACACGGACTTGATGGTCAATCTCATCAAAGATTTCTGGGTGATCTGCCAAGTATTTCTTAGCATTTTCAGAACCTTGCCCAATTTTCTCATCCTTGTAAGAGTACCAAGCTCCTGCTTTTTTGATGATATCCAAATCGCTTGCGATTTTCAAGAGTTCACCAGTCTTAGAAATCCCTTCTCCGTACATGATTTCAACGAAGGCCTCCTTAAATGGTGGAGCCACCTTGTTTTTCACGACCTTGATCTTAGTTTCTTTACCGACGTTGGTGTCTTTTTGGTCACCAGTTCCCTTGATTTGTGTGCTTCCACGAACATCCAAACGGACTGATGCGTAGAATTTCAGAGCACGTCCACCAGGTGTTGTTTCTGGATTTCCAAACATGACTCCAACTTTTGCACGCAATTGGTTGATAAAGATGTCAATTGTTTTGGTTTTATTGATAGAGGCACCGAGCTTACGCATAGCCTGGCTCATCATACGAGCCTGCAAACCAACGTGGCTATCTCCGATATCTCCATCAATTTCCGCACGAGGTACAAGGGCAGCAACTGAGTCGACTACGACAAGATCTACAGCACCTGAGTCAATCAATTTTCCTGCAATCTCAAGACCTTGCTCTCCTGAGTCTGGTTGAGACAAGAGCAATTCGTCAATGTTGACACCAAGGGCCGCAGCATAAGCTGGATCAAGGGCATGTTCCGCATCGATAAAGGCAGCAATACCACCTTCTTTTTGTGCTTGCGCAACTGCATGAAGGGCAACCGTTGTCTTACCAGATGACTCTGGTCCATAGATTTCGATGATACGTCCCTTAGGATAACCACCTGAACCAAGGGCAATGTCAAGAGCCAAAGAACCTGAGCTCATCACTTGCACCTTTTGCTCGGCACGTTCACCCAAACGCATGATTGAACCTTTACCAAAGTCTTTCTCAATCAATTTAAGAGCATCATTCAAGGCTTTTTCACGTTCTGCCCCGAATTTTTTTGAAATTTCATCTAATTTTTTTGGTTTTTTCGCCATTCTATTCTCCTACATTCTAATGGTCCTCAGACCTATCTACTATTATATCAAAAGTTAGTCACTTAATAAAGCCTTGCGAACTAGGTTAAAGGCATGCATAACCGCAATGTGACGTACATCTGCTCGACTTCTGCCTCCAATATTAACCTTGATGACCTCAGTTCCTTGTTCCTGAGCCAAGCCTATAAAGACTGTCCCAGCTGGGTGCCCTTCTAGGATATCTGGCCCTGCCACTCCAGTCAAACTAAGGCCAAAATCAGACTGGGTCTTGATTCGTGCTTGCTCAGCCATCTTCTGAGCTGTAAATTCAGACACCACACCCTGTTCTTCCAAGTCCTTGACAGGAATATCCAACATCTTTGATTTTTCCTCCAGGCTATAGGTCACGAAACCACCCTTAAATATACTTGAAGCTCCTGAAAAATCCGCCACAGTAGCTTGGAAAATCCCTGCCGTCAAACTCTCTGCAGCCGTGATAGTTTTCCCTTGTTTTTTCAGTTCTTCTACCACAATGCTGGCTAAACTAGTTTCTTCCCCATAACCATAACAGAAGTCTCGTAAAGAAATTCCTTCGAAAGTCTGGTGGTCCAAGATTTGATTTTCCAAGATATCCAGCACTTGATTCGCTTTTTCTTGACTACTAGCTTTTGTTGACAGACGCAGAGTGACTTCTCCTGTCTTGGCATAAGGAGCCAAGGTAGGATCGGTTTGATTATCAATCAAATCAGCCAAAACCGTCACCAGCTGACTCTCGCCAATCCCAAAGAAACGAAGAACTCGGGAATATAGCTTACTCCCTGTCATCAACTTAGGTAGAAGTTGGTTTAAAACCATGGGTTTTAATTCACTTGGTGGACCCGGAAGGACAACGTAGGTCACTCCATCGACTTCCAATATTCCTCCCACAGCCAGTCCTGTTTCGTTTGGCAGCGGAGTCGCTCCTTCTACAATTTGAGCTTGTCTTTCGTTATTCGGTGTTCGGGCATAGTCTGGTCTCTGGGCAAAAAAGACATCTAACTTTTCTTGTGCCTGAGGATCAAAGACTAATTCTTTCCCTAAAAATTTAGCCAGAGTTTGTTTGGTCAAATCATCCTCAGTCGGCCCCAAACCACCTGTCAAAATCACCAGACTGCTACGTTGACTAGTAATCTCAAGCAAAGACAAGAGACGAGCTTCATTGTCTCCTACAGCCGTCTGAAAATATACATCTACTCCAATTTCTGCTAGTTTTTCCGACAAAAACTGGGCATTGGTATTAACAATCTGTCCTGTCAAAATCTCTGTTCCAACAGCAATGATTTCTGCTTTCATGTTTCCTCCTACCTATCTATTCGTATTTTTTTGAAAAAATCGCAGGAAATTTCCCACGATTTCATTATTAATTTTGTTCTATTTCAACACTTGAAGCATTCGTTGATGTAGCAGTTCTTCCAAGGGCCACTTCGTATAAAACAGCATTGGTTTCTACTTCAGTTACTTCCTCTTTACCTAGTGAACGACGTAAGAGATTTTGCATTTCTAACATATGCTCAGTTGTAACAATCTGGTAAGAAATGCCCTGCAGTTCAGCATCTTCTCCTCGCAATTGATGTGTTTCAATATTCTTGAAGGAATCTTGATAACCAAGTAATTGTGGAATACTTTTCGCTGATAAATCAATGTTGGTCTGCATATTGGTACTTAGGGCTTTTAAGATAGACTGATAGTGACTAACACTATTCAAGCTAAGAACTTTTTCAACAACCTTTTGAATGACTTCACGCTGACGCTTCTGACGTCCGTAGTCCCCTTCTGGATCTTGGTAGCGCATGCGAGAATAAACAAGCGCTTCTTCACCATTTAGAGTTTGCTGTCCAACACCAATGGAAATTTTATTAAATTCTTCCTGGTCAGTAATCGAAATTGGAAAACCGAGTGTATTATTTACAGTCACCCCGCCAACTGCATCAACCAATTGTTGCAGCCCCTGCATATTCACCATAACGTAACGATCGATATGAATATTCATCATTTTCTGGATAGTTGAGATTGCCAATTCCGCACCACCACCAGCGTAGGCGGCATTTAGTTTAGCTTCCTCAACACTACCATCTTTATGCTGAATTTTAGTCAAGATATCACGTTCCAAACTCAACATCGTTGTTTTTTTCGTATGCGGATTAACCGTTAAGAGAATCATGGAATCACTATTTCCCTCCCAAGGGTCAGTTCGTTCTACGTTTCCAGTATCAACCCCCATTAAAAGGATCGTTAAGGGTTCAGTCGCCTCAATAACATTGGTTTCTTCCCCTATTTTTTTATAGGTCTTTGATAAGGTTTGTGTGCCTTGCTGATAAA
>CAJPJN010000152.1:0-4115 GCA_905369855.1 Streptococcus oralis
CTTCTTGAACATTTTGAGTGTCTTTAAGGAATTCTTCAAGGTTTACATCAGCGATGTTTGCGTGTGACCAAACAGCGAACTCAGAGTCACCGTGTTCACCCATGATGTAGGCGTGCACTGAACGAGCATCAACATCCAATTTTTCAGCAAGTGCTTGACGGAAACGAGCTGAGTCAAGTGAAGTACCTGAACCGATAACGCGTTCTTTAGGGAATCCAGAGAATTTCCAAGTTGAGTAAGTCAAAACGTCAACTGGGTTAGCAGCAACAAGGAAGATACCTTTGAAACCTGATTCAACAACTTGAGTTACGATTGATTTGTTGATAGCAAGGTTTTTACCTACAAGGTCAAGACGAGTTTCACCTGGTTTTTGAGGCGCACCTGCAGTGATTACAACAAGGTCAGCGTCTGCACAGTCAGAGTATTGAGCTGCATAGATTTTTTTAGGTGAAGTGAAGGCAAGGGCGTGACTAAGGTCAAGCGCGTCACCAACAGCTTTTTCATGCAATTGTGGAATTTCGATAATTCCAAGCTCTTGTGCAATTCCTTGGTTAACAAGTGCAAAAGCGTAAGATGAACCTACAGCACCATCTCCGACAAGGATAACTTTTTTGTGTTGTTTAGTTGAAGTCATTGTTCTAAACATCTCCTTAATTTTATTCAGGGATTTCCCCAGTTATTTTAATTCTATCACTTTTAAAAAGCTTTGTCACGAATATGCCTTGGAGTTCTTGATGTAAACGTTTTAGCTAATTTGGATACCTGAAATATGGCGGACATTATGGTATAATATTATTAATTACTAATAGTGAAATGAGGCATTTATTAATGCAGGATAGAAATTTAGTGAATGTCAATCTGACAAAGGAGATGAAGACGAGCTTTATCGACTACGCCATGAGTGTTATCGTAGCGCGGGCTCTTCCTGATGTTCGAGATGGCTTGAAACCTGTTCACCGTCGGATTCTCTATGGAATGAATGAATTGGGTGTTACTCCAGACAAACCCCATAAAAAATCTGCTCGTATTACAGGGGATGTCATGGGTAAATATCACCCACACGGGGATTCCTCTATCTATGAAGCCATGGTCCGTATGGCTCAATGGTGGAGCTACCGTTACATGCTTGTAGATGGCCATGGGAACTTTGGTTCCATGGATGGTGATGGTGCTGCCGCCCAGCGTTACACTGAGGCACGTATGAGCAAGATTGCTCTGGAGATGCTTCGTGATATCAATAAAAATACAGTTGATTTCGTTGATAACTATGATGCCAATGAACGTGAACCCTTGGTTTTGCCAGCTCGTTTTCCAAACCTTTTGGTCAATGGGGCAACTGGTATCGCTGTTGGGATGGCAACCAATATTCCACCTCATAACTTGGGTGAAACCATTGATGCAGTGAAGTTGGTTATGGATAATCCTGAAGTGACGACTAAGGAATTGATGGAAGTCTTGCCTGGTCCAGATTTTCCAACTGGTGCTCTTGTCATGGGGAAATCAGGTATTCATAAGGCTTATGAAACAGGTAAAGGATCGATTGTCCTCCGTTCACGTACCGAAATTGAAGAAACTAAGACTGGCCGTGAGCGCATCGTTGTAACGGAATTTCCTTACATGGTCAATAAAACCAAGGTGCATGAGCATATTGTTCGTTTGGTTCAGGAAAAACGGATTGAGGGCATCACAGCGGTTCGTGATGAGTCAAACCGCGAAGGGGTTCGTTTCGTGATCGAGGTCAAGCGCGATGCCTCAGCCAATGTTATCCTCAATAACCTCTTCAAGATGACCCAGATGCAAACCAACTTTGGTTTCAATATGCTTGCTATCCAAAATGGTGTACCGAAGATTTTGTCCCTTCGTCAGATTTTGGATGCTTATATCGAGCACCAAAAAGAAGTGGTTGTTCGTCGTACTCGTTTTGATAAGGAAAAAGCAGAAGCGCGTGCTCATATTTTAGAAGGTCTCTTGATTGCGCTAGACCATATCGACGAAGTGATTCGTATCATCCGTGCTAGTGAAACGGATGCGGAAGCACAAGCTGAGTTGATGAGCAAGTTTAAGCTTTCTGAACGTCAAAGTCAGGCCATCCTTGATATGCGTCTTCGTCGTTTGACAGGTTTGGAACGTGACAAGATTCAGTCTGAGTTTGATGATTTAATCGCTTTGATTGCAGACTTGGCGGATATTCTTGCTAAGCCGGAACGTGTTTCTCAAATTATTAAAGATGAATTAGACGAAGTTAAGCGTAAGTTTGGCGACCAACGTCGTACTGAATTGATGGTCGGTGAAGTCTTAAGCCTCGAAGATGAGGACTTGATTGAGGAATCAGATGTCTTAATTACGCTTTCTAACAAGGGCTACATCAAACGTCTGGACCAAGACGAATTTACCGCTCAAAAACGTGGTGGTCGTGGTGTCCAAGGTACAGGTGTTAAGGATGACGACTTTGTTCGTGAGTTAGTATCAACTAGCACGCATGATCATTTGCTCTTCTTTACAAATAAAGGACGTGTTTATCGTCTTAAAGGTTATGAAATTCCTGAATATGGCCGTACAGCCAAGGGATTGCCGATTGTCAATCTTTTAAAATTGGATGAAGGCGAAAGTATTCAGACTATCATCAATGTTGAATCTGAACGTAGTGATGATGCTTACCTCTTCTTCACAACCCGTCATGGCATTGTGAAGAGAACCAGCGTCAAGGAATTTGCTAACATTCGTCAAAATGGACTTAAAGCACTGAACCTCAAGGATGAAGATGAGTTGATTAATGTATTGTTGACGGAAGAAGACACGGATATTATCATTGGTACAAAGTTTGGTTATTCAGTTCGCTTTAATCAATCAGCTGTTCGTGGTATGAGTCGTATCGCCACTGGTGTGAAAGGTGTTAACCTTCGTGACGGAGACACAGTTGTTGGTGCTAGTGTGATTACAGACCAGGACGAGGTTCTTATCATCACAGAAAAGGGCTATGGTAAGCGCACAGTTGCGACTGAATATCCAACAAAAGGTCGTGGTGGTAAAGGGATGAAGACGGCTAATGTAGCTGAAAAAAATGGTCCTCTATCAGGTCTCTTGACTGTGAAAGGTGATGAAGACTTGATGATTATCACTGATACAGGTGTCATGATTCGAACCAATGTTGCCAATATTTCACAAACAGGACGCTCAACTATGGGAGTTAAAGTGATGCGCCTGGACCAAGATGCTAAAATTGTAACCTTTACTACGGTTGCAGCGGCAGAAAAAGAAGAAGTTGGGACAGAAAACGAAACAGAAGGTGAAGCATAATGTCTCATAAAAAGAATAATAAGAAAATCAAACGAAAAAATCTGCTGACAAATATCTTGGCTGTATTTCTCATACTGATCTCTATTGCTTTAATTTTTAATGCAAAGATTCGTGATGCATTTATTGCTTGGAATAGTAATAAATACCAAGTTAGTCAAGTATCAAAAGAAAAAATAGAAGAAAATCAGGATACAGAAGGAAATTTTGATTTTGATTCTGTCAAAGCTATCTCCTCGGAAGCTGTTCTAGCTTCTCAATGGGATGCTCAAAAATTACCAGTTATTGGCGGAATTGCAGTTCCTGAATTAGAAATGAATCTGCCAATTTTTAAAGGGCTTGATAATGTCAATCTCTTCTATGGAGCTGGTACGATGAAGCGTGACCAAGTGATGGGGAAAGGAAACTATTCACTTGCGAGCCATCACATCTTCACGGCGGAAAATGCCAGTCAGATGCTATTTTCTCCATTATCACGTGCTAAAAATGGAATGAAAATTTATCTAACTGATAAGGATAAGGTTTATACTTATGTCATTCATGAGGTCAAGCATGTGACACCAGATCGCGTCGATGAGATTGATGACCGTAGTGGAGTTGATGAAATCACACTTGTGACTTGTGTGGACTATGATGCGACAGAGCGGATTATCGTTAAAGGTGACTTAAAAGAAGAAAAAGATTATTCACAAACCCCTGAAGAAATTCTAACAGCTTTCAATCAACCATATAAACAGCGCTATTAATAGTTAAAGAATCAGTAAACATTTAGTTTTACTGATTCTTTTTACATTGCTTTGTAATCGTGCTAAGTAATGCTA
>CAJPJN010000153.1:0-4090 GCA_905369855.1 Streptococcus oralis
CCCGTAAAGCACTCAGATAGTTATAAACACCGTCGCTGCCGAGTTCGTTAGAGCTACGCATGGCCCCTGTTAGAACGATAGGCATATGGGGAACTTCCATGGTATCAAGGAAATAGGCTGTTTCCTCTAAAGTATCGGTCCCGTGTGTGATCACCACTCCATCGTAGTTATCTGCTTCCTCTTTGATTTTTTGGTAGAGGGCTAGCATATGCTTGGGTTTGATATGAGGACTTGGCAGGTTAAAAAAGTCCAAGGCGTGGACTTGGATTCCTTCAAGAGGATTGGACACATGGTTCATGGGATTATCTGAACTCGTCACAACAGCGCCAGAAGCATCGGCCTGCATGGAAATAGTTCCACCCGTATGTAAAACAAGGATTTTCTTAGGCATGATTTACTCACTCTTTCTGAAATGTGGTATAATCATTGTATCACAAAAGGGGAGATTGGGATAGGATGGAAGTCAAAGCTGTTTTTTTTGATATCGATGGAACCTTGGTCAACGATCGCAAGAGTGTTTTGAAATCCACTAAGGACGCGATTAAGATTGTCAAAGAACAAGGAGTACTAGTTGGTGTAGCAACGGGTCGAGGACCTTTTTTTGTTAAGGAATTGATGGACGATTTGGATCTGGATTTTGCGGTAACCTACAATGGCCAGTATATCTTTACTAAAGACAGAGTCTTGTTCACGAGCCCAATTTCCAAGTTACATTTGCGCCAGCTCATTACGTATGCTAAAAAAGAGGGTAAGGAGATTGCCCTAGGGACCAAGGATGCCATGTTGGGTTCTAAAATCATGTCCTTTGGTTTGGGTTCTTTTTCCCAACGAATCAGTCGCTTCGTTCCCTCTGTTTTAACTCGGACGGTGAGTCATTCCTTTAATCGCATGGTCAGCAAGGTTGTTCCCCAAAAGGAAGAAGACCTGCTTCATCTGATGAATCAGCCTATCTACCAAGTTTTGATGTTGATGACGCCAGAAGAATCTGAGAAGGCGGCAGCTGATTTTGAAGACTTGAAATTGACACGTAGCAATCCTTTTGCAGCAGATGTCATCAATCAAGGAAACTCTAAATTGGAAGGCATACGCCGAGTCGGGAAAGAATATGGTTTTGATCTCAACCAAGTCATGGCCTTTGGTGACTCAGATAACGACCTAGAAATGCTGGCGGGTGTCGGTATGTCGGTCGCTATGGGAAATGGTAGTAGCAGTGTCAAGGAAGTTGCCAAGCACATCACTACCAGCAATCAGCAAGACGGAATCCACAAGGCCTTGGAACATTTTGGTGTTCTGGCCTCAGAAAAAGTCTTTGTCAGCCGTGACTATCATTTCAATAAGGTCAAGACCTTCCACCACATGATGGATGAACGAACCCAAGAAGAACCTCGAGCTTGGGATTTAGAAGGTGCAACCCACAGGGCTGGCTTTAAAATAGAAGAATTGGTGGAATTTGTTAGAGCTGCCAGTCCTTCTGAAGAGGACTTTGGTCAAGCTCTATCGCAACTTCATCAAGCTCTTGATAAGGCGGCAGATAAAGTAGCTAAGAAGACGCCTGCACAGCAAGATTTGATAGGTCAGGTAGATGCCCTGATTGACACGCTTTACTTCACCTATGGTAGTTTTGTTTTGATGGGGGTGGATCCAGAACGTATTTTTGATATTGTCCATCAGGCCAATATGGGGAAAATTTTCCCAGATGGCAAGGCTCATTTTGATCCAGTGACCCACAAAATCTTAAAACCAGATGATTGGGAAGAAAAATATGCTCCAGAACCTGCTATTAAAAAGGAACTGCAGCGCCAGCTCAAGGCTTATGAACGCCATAAAGAGAGAAATAATACTCAATGAAAATCAAAGAGCAAACTAGGAAACTAGCCGCAGGCTGCTCAAAACACTGTTTTGAGGTTGTAGATGGACGTTGACGTGGTTTGAAGAGATTTTCGAAGAGTATAAATAGTAAACAAAAAGGAGTGCTGAGCTCCTTTTCTTCGTGACTATAAGGTTTTTTCTTGTTCTCTCACAACCAGCAAATCGACCTTAGCATGGCGGAGGATGTATTCAGATGAAGAGCCGACCAAGAGGCGTTCAAAGGCGTTGAGACCAGTTGCGCCAACGAGGATGAGGTCCACCTCCTCAGAATCTGGAATAGTACGTGCTAGTAGAGTCTTTGGATTTCCCATTTCAATGACGATATGAACATCTGCCACACCAGCATCTTTAGCACGTTTTTCGTACTCTTTCATCAGACTTTCAGCGTCGACTTGGAGTTCTTCATAAACTTCAGCATCAAAGGTGGATACGCTTTGGAGTGCGCGTGTGTCAATGACATGTGCGATGGTGAGTTTAGCGTCGTTTCGTAGAGCAGAATGAACTCCCTTGACAAAAGCCAAGTCCGCTTCCTTAGAACCATCGATTGCGACCATAATATTTTGGTAACGTTGTGCCATAATGAAACCTCCTGAAATTTTCTTACTTTAATTGTAAACCTTTTCACTATAGAAGTAAAGCAAAAAAAGTATTTTTCAAAAGAATGTTAGCGTTTAAAATCTATATAAATATATGATAAAATAAAAGAAAGGATAGCAGGAAAGAAGTGAAGGGAGGGAGAATGATGAACAGTTCTTTTCAAAAATCAAATTTCCTTTATTATGGAATTATCCTAGTTTCAGTCTTGGTAGAAGTTATCATGATTTGGCAATTAGAGAGACTGATTCCCCTTATTTATCCAGGTTTTATCGGCTTTTTAGTCTTTCATGTACTCTACCATCAGTTTTTATTCCTAGTTGCTAAACGAAGTGGGCGTTGGGATTACTTGACGATATGGGGGCTTTTCCTCATGTTCAATCTTCTTTATGACTCCTTTTTAGGCTTGCTTTTTCTAGGTTTATCTTTTGGTATGTGATCTGTCTTTGGCAAAATTCCTGCTATTTCCCCTGTCTTGACCTCGCTTTTAGTGAGGTTTTTCTTCTATACGAATCTAGTAACACATTTCAGTAAACTTGTCGCATTCTCTTTCTAGTGGTATAATGTTACTATCCTGATGAATTGAGGAAACAAGATGAAAGAATATAACAAGTCTAGTAAGTTAGAGCATGTTGCTTATGATATCCGTGGTCCTGTTTTGGAAGAAGCCATGCGAATGCGAGCAAACGGAGAAAAGATTTTACGTCTGAATACAGGAAATCCAGCAGAATTTGGTTTTACAGCGCCAGACGAGGTCATTCATGACTTGATTATGAATGCGCGTGATAGTGAAGGTTATTCTGACTCCAAAGGGATTTTCTCAGCCCGTAAGGCTATCATGCAGTATTGCCAACTGAAGAAATTCCCAAATGTAGATATTGATGATATCTACCTTGGAAATGGTGTCAGTGAGTTGATTGTCATGTCCATGCAGGGGCTTTTGGACAATGGGGATGAGGTCTTGGTGCCAATGCCAGACTATCCTCTCTGGACAGCAGCTGTCAGCCTAGCTGGAGGAAATGCCGTTCACTATATCTGTGATGAAGCTGCAGAATGGTACCCAGATATTGACGATATCAAGTCAAAAATCACTTCCAATACCAAGGCAATCGTCCTTATCAATCCAAATAACCCAACTGGAGCCCTTTATCCTAAGGAACTCTTGCTGGAGATTATTGAGATTGCCCGTCAAAACGATTTGATTATCTTTGCGGATGAAATTTACGACCGCATGGTTATGGATGGACATGTGCATACGCCTGTGGCGAGCTTGGCACCAGATGTTTTCTGTGTCAGCATGAATGGTCTATCAAAATCCCACCGTATCGCTGGTTTTCGTGTGGGTTGGATGGTCTTGTCTGGTCCTAAGACACACGTTAAAGGCTATATCGAAGGGCTCAATATGCTGTCCAATATGCGCCTTTGCTCTAACGTTTTGGCCCAACAAGTCGTACAAACTTCCTTGGGTGGCCACCAATCAGTTGATGAATTGCTCCTTCCTGGTGGACGAATTTACGAGCAAAGAAATTTCATCTATAATGCTATTCAGGATATCCCAGGTTTGTCTGCGGTTAAACCTAAGGCTGGACTCTATATCTTTCCTAAAATCGACCGCAATATGTACCGT
>CAJPJN010000154.1:0-4085 GCA_905369855.1 Streptococcus oralis
TCCTTATCCTGACCAGTCACCACATAGTAGTGGAGCAATTTCCCTTCCTTAAGCACATGGGCAACAAAAGGAAAAGTCAAATCTGGCAAGTCAAAGATCGTCATATCCGCCTTAATTGCTCGCGTCTCAAAACCAATTTCCTCTGCCACCTTGACCAAGCCCAAGGCCGTCGTCCCATCCATGGTCGTCTTTGCCAATTCTCGTAAGTGAGCCAAAGAATAATAACTACCATAGTAGCCAAAAACCATGGCTAATGAAGCTACACCGCAGTCCATCTGATCCACCTGCGGACGATAGTGACGTTTCCCAAATTTCATCTTCATCTCCTTTTTCCTAAACTCATCTGATAACAACTATCTTACCCCAATCCCCAAACAAAAACTGGACTTCCTTCCCAAATGCACCTATCTCCCTCCCAACTGTACTTTTAAGATAAAAAAATAGGTAGAACAAACATTCTACCTAAAATATATATTTATTTCTTTTTCTTCCTAATTCTTTTGTCAATCATATATACAACGATAATCGAAAACAGCGGTGGTACAATATAACTCTTTTCACTCATTGTCAGCTGAAATCCCAGGGTTGCTAGTATCTTAAAGATGAAGATATTCATCAAAAATAGAAAAACAAATACTAAAAAATATTTTAAAATCTTCTTCATTTCTTTTCTTCAACTTTCCTAATTTCTATAACTATTTTATCAAAAATATATGTAAAACTCCAAATAAATACCTCAACTGCACTTTCTTGGCAAAAAATAGGCAGAACAAGCGCCCTACCTAGAATATATATTTATAAAGACTAAAATGTAGATAATTGTCAAATAGGATATTTATCTACATTCTTAGCAACATGCAACTACTCTTATCTTGCTTCTTGCTATTCTTTACTTTTGACGACTTCTACCACATCTCCTACACTTTGGAGTTGATCAATTTCCTCATCGCTGATTTCGATATTAAATTCATCTTCCAGTGTCAAGATAAACTCCATCAAATCAACTGAGTCAGCATCCAAGTCGTCTTTCAGACTCAAGGATTCTGTCACGACAAAGTCCTCTCCCTGTCGCTCTTGGATAATGGTCACAATACGGTCAAAAATTTCTTTTTCTGTCATCTCTTTTATTCTCCTGAAAATTCACGCGCAGTCTGGGCAACTACGTCTGTTTCTAGCATGGTACGAATCTGGCGGATTGTACTATAAACAGCCTTGGCATCGCTTGAGCCATGAGTCTTGACAACAGGTGCCTTGACACCAAACAAGACTGCTCCACCAACATCTGAGTAGTTGAGCTGTTTTTTCAAACCTCTGAGGCTGTCCTTGAGAAGGAGGGCGCCTAGTTTCGCTCGGAGACCACCACCAGTGATGGAGTTCTTGAGCAAGCCCATGATTCCCATGGCTGTCCCTTCAATGGATTTGAGCACAGCGTTTCCCGTGAAACCATCTGCCACAACAACATCTGCAACGCCATTCATCAAATCACGCGCTTCCACGTTTCCGATAAAGTTTAAACTTTCATCAGCCACCAGTAATTCATAGGTTTCCTTACGAAGCGGGTCGCCCTTACTACTCTCTGTTCCGTTATTGAGCAAGCCAACACGTGGTTGCGCAATTCCACGAACATTTTTAGCATAGAAGGATCCTAGAACCGCGTATTGATGGAGGTGCTGGGCTGTATTTTCCGCATTGGCACCGAGATCCAGCATATCAAAACCCTTCCCATCTACAGTCGGCAAGGTCGACATAAGCCCAGGTCGATCGATATTCTTGATACGACCCACGATGAAAAATCCTGCTGCCAACAAAGCACCTGTATTCCCAGCCGAGAGGACAGCGTCTGCTTCACCCTCTTTGACAGCCTTGGCCGCCAAGACCATACTGGCATTTTTCTTCTTCCGAATAGCTCTAGCAGGTTCATCGTCTGAATCAATCTTCTCATCCGTATGGATAATTCTGACGCGCTCTGTCGCTGTCAGATATTGCTTGATTTTAGCTTCATCTCCGTAGAGTTGAACCTCGATATCTGAAAAGTCAGCTAGGGCTTGATTGATACCCTCAACGATGGCCTGAGGTGCGTAATCGCCCCCCATGGCATCTACTGCGATTTTTTTCATTTCTTTTCCTCTTTTAGTAATTGTCCCCAGTCTGCTAGGGAATCAATAAATTTCTTTGATTTTAGGTGAATCCCAACGTACTCTTCGTAGAGTTGATCCATAAATTGGCGTAAGTCTTGCTTGATTTCAGGCTTGAGCGAAATGGTCTCCAAGGTCTCAAAATCAATGGCTTGAAACTGATTGAGCAGATAGGGGATATTGGGATTGAGATGGCAACGTCTCTCATCCTCATGATAATGCTCTGGACAGAGGCAGGCTCCATATTTGAAAGAAAAATCAAAAGCCTGACCGACCCGATGGCAAAAGACACACTCATTAAAATTGAGACTGATTCCAAATCGAGTCAAGATTTGAATTTCAAAAATATTGGTCAAAACCTGATAATCCAAGCCCGCTTCCATCAACTCCAAAGTCTTTTGCAAAAAAGCAAACAAGGGAGCATCCTGCTGATTGTCCTGCAAACTAGCATCTGCAAGAGCTGCCACATAGGTCGCATAAGCCATGACAAAGAGGTCACTATTAATCTTGGGAAAAGTCATCACCTCATGATAGTCCTCAATGTAACTAAGCCCATCATCATTGATTCGCAAGAGAAATCGTGCCAGCACCAAGGGCTGAATAACAGGCGCCAGCTTAGACTGGCCAGCATGTTTGACGAAAAACATCCGTTTGCCAGCCTGCTCTGTAAAAATCTTGACGAGCTTGTCATCCTCACGAAAGTTACGATTGTAGAGCACCAAGCCTTGACTCGTGATAGACTGAATCATGCTTCTCTCATGTACTCCTCAAGTCGTTTCATGGCTTCTTTGATAGTCTCCATGCTGGCTGCATAAGATAGGCGAACATATCCTTCTCCATAGCGCCCAAAAGCAGCACCAGGGATAAAGGCAACAGCCTTCTTCTGAGCAAAATCCTTCAGAAAAGCAAAGGAATCTTGATTGTAATCCGCTGGAATCTTAGCAAAGATATAGAAGGCACCGTCTGGTTTGATAATCTCAAAACCAAGAGCAGTCATTTTCTCGATAATATAATCTCGACGCTGGATGTATTCCTTCTTCATAGGCTCCGCATCATTTTTACCAGCCGTCAAGGCCTCCACCGCAGCATGTTGAGCCATGGTATTTGCGGCAGTCACCAAGTACTGGTGACTCTTAATCAACTGAGCTGTAAAGGCTGCAGGAGCGAAAATCAGTCCCAAACGCCAACCTGTCATGGCATGTGATTTAGATAGACCATTGATAATAATAGCCTGATCTCTCAACATGGTTCCCAGAGACACATGGGCTTCGCCTGTGTAGGTCAATTCTGAGTAAACCTCATCACAGACAACGAAAATTTCGTACTTGCGTAAAACAGCTGCCAAGTCCTCCAACTGCTCCCGACTGTAGGTAATTCCTGTCGGATTAGCTGGATAGTTGAGAATAACCGCCTTGAGCTTGTCACCCTGCTCCAAAATGGCCTTCTCCAACATCTCAGGAGTCAAGACAAAACCATTTTCAGTTGTGTCAATCTCGACAATCTCTGCCCCAACTAGATTGACAATCGGTTCATAACCCGGATAAGCAGGAGCTGGCAAGAGCACCTTGTCTCCCTCTTCCAAAATAGCTGTCAAAGTAGCAGATAAAGCCTCTGTCGCCCCAATTGTAACCAAGATTTCATTTTCAGGAGCATAGTCCAGTTGGTACTTTTCCTTAACAAAGTCACTGGCTGCCTGACGTAGAGTCAGCAGACCACTCATCCCTGTATAGTAGGATTGGTTCTGATCAATCGCTCGCTTGGCCGCCTCCTTGACATGGTCTGGCGTTGTAAAGTCAGGTTCCCCCAAGGTCAAACGCAAGACCCCAGGAATCTCTGAAATAGCCTGGTCAAACTGACGAATCAACGAAACTTGAATCTTATCTAACTGTTTATTACAGCGCTTAGTTAAGTCCATAGATACATCCTACTTTAAAAACGTATCTCTATTAT
>CAJPJN010000155.1:0-4082 GCA_905369855.1 Streptococcus oralis
TTCATTTTCATTGGCAACTCTGAGTTGCTTTGGTGATGCTGCCAACGACTTTCTTTATGGTTCTTGCGATTGGCTATGCTAGAAGACAACTACAAACGCCAGCCCTTCGCTTATTGAAAAAATCCCCAACACCAATCAAGGTCAAAAGGAGAAAGAGTGCTGCCACGAAAGAGAAATCCTTCCTAAAAGAGCTGTCTTCGTCACGAATTTGGGGGAGAAAATCTTTCCTGTTTTTTGTAGTCTTTGGCTCTATGTGTTTTGCGGCCATGGTTCAATTGTCCTTTGGTCTAAGGGACTACACAGATGACATCATCCAAACCATGATGATCATGATTGGCTTGATCCTTTCTTTTTCTATTCTCTTTTTATCATTGGGGATTGTCGTCTCAGAAAGTCGCGAAACCCTGGCTCTTATGAAGGCTTTTGGCTACACAGATCGTGAATGCCAAGGTCATATCCTATCTCCCTATCGTTTCTGGGCCTATCTAGGATTTGTTCTTGGGACTGCTTATCAGTACGCTATCATGGAAATCTTGATTGGTGTGATCAAAGATACGGTTCCTGAAAAGATTGAGCATCACTTTGATGGGAATGTTTGCTTCTGGACCTTGCTCGGTTTTGCTGTGGTTTATGAAAGCCTCTTTTATCTATCAAACAGAAAACTCCAAAAGCAAACCATCAAAGAAGTACTCTTAGCTGAATAAATAGAGAAGGTTGGATTCTCCAGCCTTTTTCTTATGAAACTCATTAACAAGAGAAGGATTTTTCCCTATTCTAGGGAAAATGAAATAAAGGAAAGAAAACGAAGTTACTGGCAGGACTTGAAATGATCTTTTTACTTGATTTGACGCAACAAATAATCCTTTATCTCTGTAGGAATCCTCTTGCAGTTTGTGGTTGCTATTGGAGTTGCAGACTTGAGTTATAAATAAATCAATATACCTGTGGTTATGTTACACAGGTCTTTCAATTAGCTGAAATATTTCACCTTTATTTTTTCTTAACCTTTGACTATTCCGCAAAATTATCGTAAAATAAAGAGTAAATGATAAAATGAGGTCAGAGTCTGTTCGCTCTGGCGATAGTAGTATAAATGAGGAGAAACGCTTTGGAATTAGAAGTATTTGCTGGGCAAGAAAAAAGTGAACTATCTATGATTGAGGTAGCGCGTGCTATCTTGGAACTTCGTGGTCGCGATCATGAGATGCATTTTAGCGATCTTGTAAACGAAATTCAAAACTACCTTGGAACATCAAACAGCGATATCCGCGAAGCTTTGCCTTTGTTCTACACGGAGTTGAACTTTGACGGTAGCTTCATCTCACTTGGAGACAATAAATGGGGTCTTCGTTCATGGTATGGTGTGGACGAAATCGACGAAGAAATCATCGCTCTTGAAGAAAATGACGACGATGAAGTAGCACCAAAAGCTAAGAAAAAACGCGTCAATGCCTTCATGGATGGCGATTCAGATGCTATTGACTACAATGCAGATGATCCAGAAGACGAAGATGCATACGAAGCAGATCCAGCTCTTTCATACGATGATGAAAATCCAGATGATGAGAAAAATGAAGTGGAAGCTTATGATGCAGAAATCAACGAAATCGCCCCAGATGACTTGGGTGAAGACGTGGATCTCAACGAAGAAGACGACGAGTTTTCAGACGATGATTCTGAAAACATCGAGGAATAAAAGTTAGCTATTGACAATTATCCTATTTTTAGGTATCATATTGTTCGGGCACCTCTTTTAGAGGTCGGGGCTCCCTAGTTCTTAGGGAGCTATTTTTGTTTTTTCAAGAAGTTATCTTCTTGTATTTTGGTTGTGAATCTGGTGCAGTCGTTCCAGATTATTCTTATTAGTAGGGTCTTGTTTTCTATGTCCCCTCGTAGTTAACAAGGCCTTGAGCATTTTAGAAAGAGGAATCTATGTCTACGAAATATATTTTTGTAACTGGTGGTGTCGTATCGTCTATTGGGAAAGGGATTGTGGCAGCAAGTCTGGGGCGTCTCTTGAAAAATCGTGGTCTCAAAGTAACCATTCAAAAGTTTGACCCTTATATCAATATCGATCCTGGAACCATGAGTCCTTACCAGCACGGGGAAGTTTTTGTGACAGATGACGGAGCTGAGACAGATTTGGACTTGGGTCACTATGAACGTTTCATCGATATCAATCTTAACAAATATTCCAACGTGACAACTGGTAAAATTTACAGTGAAGTTCTTCGTAAAGAACGCCGTGGAGAATACCTTGGGGCAACTGTTCAAGTCATTCCTCATATCACAGATGCTTTGAAAGAAAAAATTAAGCGTGCCGCTGTAACGACCGACTCTGATGTCATTATCACAGAGGTAGGTGGAACAGTAGGAGATATCGAGTCCTTGCCATTCCTAGAGGCCCTTCGTCAGATGAAGGCAGATGTGGGGGCGGATAATGTTATGTACATCCATACAACCTTGCTTCCTTACCTCAAGGCTGCTGGTGAAATGAAGACCAAACCAACTCAACACTCTGTAAAAGAATTGCGTGGATTGGGAATCCAACCAAATATGTTGGTTATTCGTACAGAAGAGCCAGCTGGTCAAGGAATTAAAAACAAACTGGCCCAGTTCTGTGATGTGGCACCAGAAGCCGTTATCGAATCGTTGGATGTCGAACATCTTTACCAAATTCCATTGAACTTGCAGGCACAAGGTATGGATCAAATTGTCTGTGACCATTTGGAATTAGACGTACCAGTAGCAGATATGACAGAATGGTCAGCCATGGTGGACAAGGTCATGAACCTCAAGAAACAAGTTAAAATTTCCCTTGTCGGTAAGTATGTTGAGTTGCAAGATGCCTACATTTCTGTGGTTGAAGCCTTGAAACACTCTGGTTATGCTAACGACGCAGAAGTTAAAATCAATTGGATCAATGCCAATGATGTGACAGCAGAGAATGTAGCAGAGCTCTTGTCTAATGCGGACGGAATCATCGTGCCAGGTGGTTTTGGTCAACGTGGTACGGAAGGGAAAATCCAAGCCATCCGCTATGCGCGTGAGAATGATGTTCCAATGTTGGGAGTCTGCTTGGGAATGCAGTTGACTTGTATCGAGTTTGCTCGTCACGTTTTGGGTCTTGAAGGTGCCAATTCTGCAGAACTTGCACCAGAAACAAAATACCCTATCATTGATATCATGCGTGATCAGATTGATGTTGAGGATATGGGGGGAACCCTTCGTTTGGGACTTTATCCATCTAAGTTGAAACGTGGTTCTAAGGCAGCAGCTGCTTATCACAATCAAGAAGTGGTGCAACGCCGTCACCGTCACCGTTATGAGTTTAACAACGCCTTCCGTGAGCAGTTTGAGGCAGCAGGCTTTGTCTTCTCAGGAGTTTCTCCAGACAATCGTTTGGTCGAAATTGTGGAAATTCCTGAAAATAAATTCTTTGTAGCTTGTCAGTATCACCCTGAACTTTCAAGCCGTCCAAACCGCCCAGAAGAACTCTACACTGCCTTTGTCACTGCAGCGGTCGAGAACAGCAATTAGCAAAATCAGAACCTTTGAGAAGAATCTCAGAGGTTTTTTGCTTGCATATTTAGGATAAGATTTGCAAAATAAAAACATAGTGATATAATTAACATAACAACACCTAAGGAGGATCTACAATGAAAAAAATCACACTATTTGGTTTGTCTCTAGCAGGTCTAGCTTTACTGGCTTTTCCTCATTCGGGGCAGGCATTTGAGCTTAAAGAAGAATGGGTTGTTAAGTGTGGAGTGCAGTATCAAGATGGCAAGATTCTTCGGTTTAACAATGGTCATGAAGTGGATATCAAAGTCTTGGATTTGCCAAAAACCGAGAAAATCGAGTGGACGGTTAGTCTCGATGGTCAAGATCAGACAGTCAATTTTCTAGGTCAAGAAAAGGACAAGTCTATGATGGGTGTAGAGGGGCGTTACCTGAATTTCTATGTTCCATATGGCTATAGAGGAGATATCAAGGTAGAGGCCAAGAGCGGAAACGAAGTGAAGACCTGGTCAACGAAAGTTGTGGATGATATTCATAATGATAGTGGAAAGAGAGGTTAC
>CAJPJN010000156.1:0-4060 GCA_905369855.1 Streptococcus oralis
TTCTTGACCAAACCGCCATTGGTTGGAGATCACGGCTTAGTAGCCAATTATTTAATCGTTTCCCTGGCCTTGTCAGCGGCGATTACGTTGACAAAGAAAATTTTGGAACTATTTTTAGAACAAGAAGCAGAAAAAATGATTGCAAAGAAAGCTTAGAAATGAGCTTTCTTTTTTGTACAATAGACAGATTGTTGACAAAGTTTACAGTGAATGAATTACTGAACAGAAAAACTAAAAAATTGGTAACTTCTAAAACTAACTGCCAGTGTCCCCCAACCTAGCTTTTAGTATGAGAAAAACGCGTGAAATCAATGGAAATTCGTCTTAGACTAACTTCCACTGGTTTTCTTTTTCTTGATATATAAGGGTTCAAAAGCGAAAAGACTCAGGAAAAAGTGCACGACAAATAGCCCTAAAACAGAGTCGTCTTAGAGTAAATTCCAGTTGCTAGCGTTTAGTGTGAGACTTTTCGATGGTGATAAGATGTGTAGTTAGAGGGAAAAATTCCCTTATTTCAATAAATCAGGTGATAAGTGTGTGTCTTCTGGTTTGACAAATTGGCAACCCAGAAGAGCGGCGATGTCCTCGCCAAAGGTGAAGGTGAAGACGTCGTAAGCAGATTTTCCTTGAAACTCTTCTCGTTTCAAGGAATTGACATGGGAAATGACTAGATTGACGTCTTTCTGAGTCAGCTGGTCAAAGGAAGTGCCCTTGGGCAGAATGGCTCGCAAAACCGTATGGTTCTTCTCAATCCGCCCCTTCTGGTCAGGACGGCTAGGGTCGCAGAAGTAGAGGTGAGACTTCCCATCAATGTCTCTCTCAAGCTCCTCCACATAGGAGAACTCAGAGCCGTTGTCCGTTAGAATGACAGGGAACAGCTGATGGAACGCAACCCCTCCGTCCATGACTCTTTCTTTCAAAGCTGCGAATTTAGTGGCGACCTCCAGAGCAGTCTTGTTGTCCAAAAGCAAGGCGAAGAGGAAATTGCAGAAGGAAACGTTGAAGGTGAGCAGTAGCTTTCCACCAGGTCTGCCGATGACCGTGTCCATTTCCAACCATTTGAAGAAATCATCTGTTTCTCGTAACTCTTGGAAATCTTGGTAGGTTCGCCCAATTTTTAGCTCTTTGGGAATAGCTACTTTTCTGGATTTTCTGCGTTCCTTGAACGTGACCATCCGAGGAAAATCAATGGGCTTGGCTGTCAGATATCCCAGCTTGGCATGCCGATACACCGTAGCTTTCGACACAGGTAGGTTATGTGTCTGAATGATATGGTAGATGCTTTGTTTCTTCTGGATGCCTTGGGTTAAGACCTTGTCCATCTGATAAAAACTTTCCTTGTTTAGGGGAATTCCCTGTCTGGATTCCCTCAACATAGTCTCGTACTGCTCCTGTGCCTTTTTCGCGTAGTAAAGATAGCGGTTAAACCCACAATCCGTCCTCTTTTTTGGACAGTTGTTACAGACATAAGGAGCTTTTTTGAGAAGAGGGCAATCCGTGCAATCAGATTTGACGGATGTTGGATGAATGATGCGATTGCGCTTGATTTCCTTTGAAATCGTTGACGGGTCTTTTCCCATCTTCTCAGCGATGGAACGGAAAGTCTCCTGTTGGCTGATTCCAGTTTGGATGTCAATACGGTCTTCTAGAGTGAGATGTTTTTGTTTTTTCGTCATGAGGTGCCTCCTCACGAAAAGTCTCAGGCTTAATTCTAGCATAATTCGTCGTCTGAGACTAACTTCCAGTTTTGGGAGAGAGCTGGAAGTTACTTTGAGAAGTTACGATTTAGAAAAATATTTTTCATATCTATTGACTTTTAGGGGTGAAATTTGGTATTATAGTAGGCGGTATTGTTTACCCCATTTGAAAGGCCCCGGAACCTTCCAAATACTTTTCGATGGGAAGGAACACCCATCACCGTAAACAAAAATCGAACTATATATAGGAGAAATCATGAACAAAACAACATTTATGGCTAAACCAGGCCAAGTTGAACGTAAATGGTACGTAGTTGACGCAACTGATGTACCACTTGGACGTCTTTCTGCAGTAGTTGCTAGCGTACTTCGCGGAAAAAACAAACCAACATTTACACCACACACTGATACAGGTGACTTTGTGATTGTTATCAATGCTGAAAAAGTTAAATTGACTGGTAAAAAAGCAACTGATAAAATCTACTACACTCACTCAAACCACCCAGGTGGATTGAAACAAATCTCTGCAGGTGAACTTCGTTCTAAAAATGCAGTACGTTTGATCGAGAAATCAGTTAAAGGTATGCTTCCACACAATACTCTTGGACGCGCTCAAGGTATGAAGTTGAAAGTATTTGTTGGAGCTGAGCACACTCACGCTGCACAACAACCAGAAGTTCTTGATATTTCAGGACTTATCTAAGGAAAGGAACAATAAAGTATGTCACAAGCACAATATGCAGGTACTGGACGTCGTAAAAACGCTGTTGCACGCGTTCGCCTTGTTCCAGGAACTGGTAAAATCACTGTTAACAAAAAAGATGTTGAAGAGTACATCCCACACGCTGACCTTCGTCTTGTCATCAACCAACCATTCGCAGTTACTTCAACTGTAGGTTCATACGACGTTTTCGTTAACGTTGTAGGTGGTGGATACGCTGGTCAATCAGGAGCTATCCGTCACGGTATCGCTCGTGCCCTTCTTCAAGTAGACCCAGACTTCCGCGATTCATTGAAACGCGCAGGACTTCTTACACGTGACTCACGTAAAGTTGAACGTAAGAAACCAGGTCTTAAGAAAGCTCGTAAAGCATCACAATTTAGTAAACGTTAATTCGAAAGAATTACTATACTTACAAAGAGCACCTTTAGGGGTGTTCTTTTTGTACTTTCTTACTAAATTGGTGCAATTGACACAGTTGTTGCGACTTTAGTCGCTTGCAAATGTGGCTGCAACCGGACAAGTCAGTTGTCTTAAAACGTTAATCAATACTATACTATCAACGTTTCAAATCACTCGAAAGTTTACCTTATTGTTTCTTTTTATATTCTTAAGAAATCAAAAGCAACATAAGTCGTCAACTCTTTATTATAAAAACATTAATTAGCATTCTAGTATTATCTTCAGTCTAAAATCAGTATTTTGAGTTGTACGAAATCAGTTTTTGAATTTTGTCTTGTCTTACTTCATTTTCCCCTGAAGTTAAGTTTTTACTCAGAATCATTAGTTAAAAAGGAAAAAGAACTAGTTTTATATTTGGATTTGAAGTTTATAAAATTTTTAAAAGCTACAGAGAAACATGGTATAATGTAACTAAAGGAGGTAGCATATGTCCTTAGATATAGATAAAGAAAAGATGACAATCATGGGAGTAGCTTTTGAAAACCGATCCGTTTTTAAGAGTGTTTGGTATGCTTTAAGTACAAGTATGATTGAAGGATGGCGACCTACGGTTAGTGATGTTGAAAAATTACGAGATGAAGCTCTTGATCTGGGAATGGCTTAATGAAGCGTAAATGTTATTATTCTTATGACTATATTGATCCAGATGATTTATATACCTATCCGGTTTCTTCAGTTCTAAGAAATAAGCAGGAAGAACGAGATGAGCAAAAAGCATGTGAGCTGGAATATCATATGGTAGCAAGTCAGAGTTTGAAATTATTTATCAATCCTATCTTAGAAAAGTTGAAAAGTGATAACTCTTTAATAAACTTTTGGTTTTTTAAAAGATATTTTGTCCACTACATTTTTTCAATTGAGTATCATTTGTCACAGATAGAACATTGCATTCAGAATAATGAAAAACGCATCAAAATGGTGCGTTCTGTTTTTATGCTA
This sequence comes from Streptococcus oralis, assembly GCA_905369855.1. Taxonomy (GTDB): domain Bacteria; phylum Bacillota; class Bacilli; order Lactobacillales; family Streptococcaceae; genus Streptococcus; species Streptococcus oralis_BN. The sequence goes on from CAJPJN010000156.1 coordinate 3,820, forward strand.
CCATAAAAGGAGGACAACAAATTGAAAATTTTTAAGGGAGAGTTTTATCGAATCTCTGTATTAACAGACAAGTTAGTAAGGTTAGAATACTCTCAAACTGGAAGTTTTGAGGATAGAACTACACAACTTATCTATAATAGAGATTTTGGTCAAGTTTCGTTAGATTATATCGAGACATCAAACGTACTAGATATTATGACGGACTATTTTCATCTGCACTTTAATAAAGGAGAATTTAACG
>CAJPJN010000157.1:0-4056 GCA_905369855.1 Streptococcus oralis
GTTCAACACCGATGTAACCACCACCAACAACGGCGATACGGTCGAGGTGTTGGCTCTTGTCAGCAAGTTTATTGATAACTTCTTCAGCGTTTTGGTACAATTTCACGAATTGTACATTTTCAAGAGTTGCTGTAAATTCGCGGTTGCCTTTAACAATTTCAACACCTTCGATTGGTGGCAAGATTGGTGTAGAACCTGTAGCGAAAATCAATTTCTCATATGATTCTTTGTGTTCTTTTCCTTCAACTTCTGCTGTAACTACTTTGTTATCATAGTCGATTGAAAGAACTGGTGAGTTCATGTAAACTTTAGCACCTTTTGCTTCCAATTTTTCTTTATCAGAATAGAACAAGCCTTCAGCACCGTCAATTTGTTCCCCAATCCAAAGGGCCATTCCACATCCTAGGAAAGAGATGTTAGAGTTTTGGTCAAATACAACGATTTCGTTCTCATTTCCAAAATTATCCAACATAGTATTAATACATGCTGTACCAGCGTGGTTAGCACCAACTACAACGATTTTACTCATAGAAAAATTCCTACCTTCAATTTTAAATTTACTCTTCTAGTATAACATTTACTGTTAGCGTTTACAAGAGTTTTGCTAATTTTCCCGATTTTTTTGTAAAAAAATGTAAATAATCTGTATTTTATCAGCCTTTCTTACAATTACTCTTTATTTTCTGAGCATATTTCTTGACATCTTTACAAATTTTATTTGTGAAAACGCTGACTTTATGGTATGCTAGTATCATGGAAAGAAAATGTAAGGGGTTAAATTTAATATAAATTTACAATATTTCAGTCTTCTTTTCATAAGAGAAAGGAGTTGGTAGCTTGCCTCTTAGTTCACATTCCGAACGCCTAATGGGGACTACTATCACTATTTCATTAGTAGATGAGCGAGCCGATATCTTGCTCCAAAAATCCTTTGATTTACTCAGAGAGCTAGAATACCGCTTCAATGCCAATAGCCAAGAATCTGAGTTGATGGAAATCAATCATCAAGCTGGAATAGCCCCCGTCAAGGTTCATCCAGACCTGTTTGAACTGATTTCACTTGGTTTAGAGCATAGCCTAGCGCCCTCTAGTCATCTCAACATCAGCATTGGTCCCTTGATTCAAACCTGGCGTATCGGTTTTTCAGATGCCAAAGTGGCCCAACCTCAAGAAATTGAATCAGTACTTCCTTTAATCAATCCTCATTATATCGAGTTAGATTCTTCCACCTCCACTGTGTTATTAAAACAAAAAGGAATGAAGATCGATCTTGGTTGTTTAGCCAAGGGTTATAGTGCGGATAAAGTTGCCCAATTTCTGAGAGAAGAGGGAGTAACATCTGCCTTGATCAATCTGGGAGGGAATATCCTGACTATTGGAAAAAATCAGGCAAGAGCAAATCAGCCTTGGCAAATCGGGATTCAAGACCCAGCCAATCCGAGGGGAAATCACTTAATGACCATCCCTATTGTCAATAAATCTGTCGTGACTTCAGGCATTTATGAACGTCACCTGACAGTCGATGGAAAAGATTACCATCATATTTTTGACAGCCAAACAGGATATCCTGTTGAAACGGAACTAGCAAGTCTGACAATTATCTCTGATAAATCAGTTGATGGTGAAATCTGGACAACTCGTCTATTTGGAGAAAGACCCGCTTCTATCCTTTGGCAAGTCGAAAGTTTGGAGTGCATAGAAGCCATCCTCATCGATAAGGAAGGTCACCTAAGCTGTTCTTCAGGAATTCCTACTCTATAGAAACAGATGTTTCAATGGAGTTTTAAAATCGTATTATGTAAAAAGAGAAAGGAAATCTCATGTTAAAACTTATTGCTATTGTTGGAACAAATTCAAAACGTTCTACAAACCGTCAATTGCTTCAATACATGCAAAAACACTTTGCTGAAAAAGCTGAAATTGAACTTGTTGAAATTAAAGACATTCCTGTCTTCAATAAACCAGCTGACAAGCAAGTACCTGTTGAAATTTTAGAAATTGCTGCTAAAATTGAAGAGGCAGATGGCGTTATTATCGGTACTCCTGAGTATGACCACTCTATCCCAGCTGTTTTAATGAGCGCTCTTGCTTGGTTGTCTTATGGTATTTACCCACTCTTGAACAAACCAATCATGATTACAGGTGCTTCATATGGTACGCTTGGTTCATCACGTGCCCAATTACAACTTCGCCAAATCTTGAATGCCCCAGAAATCAAAGCAAGTGTCCTTCCAGATGAATTCTTGCTTTCACATTCTCTTCAAGCCTTCAATCCAAGTGGAGATCTAGTGGATCTTGATGTTATCAAAAAATTAGATGCCACTTTTGACGACTTCCGTATCTTTGTAAAAATCACAGAAAAATTGCGTAACGCACAAGCACTACTTCGCAAAGATGCTGAAGACTTTGACTGGGAAAATTTGTAAGATAGGAGACCAAAAAGAATGAAATTTGTTGGACTTGTAGGATCAAACTACGATCAATCATATAACCGTAAACTCTTGGAATTCATCCGTCGTCACTTCAAACTCAAATTTGAATTAGAAGTTCTTGAAATTGACGAAGTTCCAATGTTTAACCAAGACGAAAAATGGGATGAAAGCTTCCAATTACGTTATTTATATAACAAAATTACTCGTGCTGATGGTGTCATTATCGCTACTCCTGAGCACAACCACACAATCTCAGCTTCCCTAAAATCTGTTCTTGAATGGCTTTCATACGAAGTTCATCCATTTGAAAACAAACCAGTCATGATTGTGGGAGCTTCTTACTACGACCAAGGTACTTCTCGTGCCCAAGTTCACCTTCGTAAGATTCTTGATGCTCCAGGTGTTAATGCCTATACGCTTCCAGGTAACGAATTCCTTCTTGGTAAAGCCAAAGAAGCATTTGACGCAGAGGGCAATATCACAAATGAAGGAACTATTAATTTCCTTGAAACATGCTTGGACAACTTTGTAAAATATGTGGGAGTCGTTTCAAAATTGAAAAAACCAAAACCAATTGCACCAGAAGATTTATATTGTACAAATTCAATTGCAACTACCATTCAAGGTGTTGATCCAGACGATCCTGAATGGGTAGAAAAAGCAGCTGAACTTGTTGGAGCTGTTTCTGGAGATACTTACGTTAAATTAGACCATGGTATCTTGACAGTTAACCAAATTGACATGTTCTTGAAAGCAATGCCATTTGAGTTGACATTTGCAGATGATAACAACCAATTCTTGTACTTTAATAACGCACACCAAGACCCAGATACAATGTTTGGTAAACGTGTACGTGCTCAATCAGGAAACCGTTTAGGAACTGTACACGGTTCATTGCCAGACTCTAGAATGAAAAATGTTGAATGGGTTGTCGGCGTATTGCGTAATGGGGACCAAGAATATGTCCGTACAATTGTACCAGGAACACCTGAAGGTGTTATTAATACCCATAATTACCAAGCAATGTACTATCCAGATGGTTCATATGCTGGAATCAATGAAATCATCTTTAATTTCCAACCATGGCTTGACTGGTACCTTAATACAACTGGTCAACGTCTAGTTGGTGGAAATGCTGCAGCTCCTGCTGGCGGACATGGTCACGGCGATGCAGATGCTACATCTGGAGCTTCTGATGCAGGTGATGCTGGAGGCCACGGTGGTGGCGCAGACGCTACATCTGGCGCAAGTAACTAATAATAGTTTTGGGAACCATATTGGTTCCTTTTTTAGCGAAAAAAGACTAGCAGACAAAAACTGCTAGTCTTTTGGTTATTATTTTATCTATCCTTATTAAAAGAAAGAATACTTATTATGAATTTGGATCATCGAGACTACGGCCATGTAAACCTTTTTCACGTTGTACCTGACGTAGTTTCTCTGGTGTAACATCATTTCCTTCTTCATCCACAATTTTTATTCCCTCGATGTGGTGACGAACAGTGCGACGATAACCTTCGATGTACTCCTCACGTAGTTTGGCTTGTTCTACTTTTTCTTCTGGGGTCAAGCCTTCTATTTTTTTCTTTTTGGCAAGCTCGTTGATACGATCAATTTTTTTAGG
>CAJPJN010000158.1:0-4053 GCA_905369855.1 Streptococcus oralis
ACCTTTATTTGTAATTGTTAAGACCTCACCTGTCTTGTCCTCGCGCATACTAAAGCTGTGAAAAGCCAGATCATCTGAGAAATAATTGCTATCCACAATTGCGATAGCGTAAACAGGTGCAATATGTTTATAACTTCGGTGTGTATCACCTTTTCTTTGACGAATTTTTTCTAGATTTTGATTGACCTGACTGCACAAGTAAGCCCACAGGCGATTGATGAAAAAATTCTGATGATGAACTTGAATCTCAATAATTACTTGAGTTCCATTATCTAGCTCCGCTAAAACGTCTATACTTGTATAGAAATCCTGCGCCGAGTACGGCATGGAAGGCAAGACGTGAATGTTACTTCCCTCTAAAATGGTCACATTTTTGGCTGGCAAGTCCAACATATCGCGAATAAATTGACAAGTGATTTCTGGATTGCTAAAGATTTTCTTAGCTACCAAGTCATTGGTTGGGCTGATGCCCGGATGTCTTAGAATCATCCTTTTCCTCCTTTTATTATACCACAGTTTTATACTCAATGAAAATCAAAGAGCAAACTAGGAAACTAGCCGCAGGCTGTACTTGAGTACGGCAAGGCGACGTTGACGTGGTTTGAATTTGATTTTCGAAGAGTATTAAATCTAGGTTTACTAGATTCACTGCCACTATCTATTTATTCGGAAAAGAGACGAAAAAAACCTGAGAATTATCTCAGGCTTGGTCATTAAATCTTTTTCTCAATACTGAAAAGTGGAGAAAGTGGGCGTTTTTCATGGATACGCACGATAGCATCACCCAGTAGATGAGCAATCGAAATCTGTTCAATTTTATCGATCAAACGCTCTTCTGGCAGATAGATGGTATCCAAAACAACCAATTTCTTAATAGCTGATTTTTGGATATTGTCCATAGCAGGACCAGAAAGAACTGGGTGCGTACAGCTTGCATAGACTTCAACAGCACCAGCTTCTGCAAGGGCATCTGCCGCATGACAAATCGTTCCAGCAGTATCAATCATATCATCAATCAAGATACAAGTCTTGCCTTCGACCTTACCGATGATGTTCATGACTTCACTGGTATTCATCTTATCAACGCTACGACGTTTGTCAATGATAGCAATAGAGGTTTTCAAAAATTCTGCCAACTTACGAGCACGAGTCACCCCTCCATGGTCTGGGCTGACAACCACATAGTCAGAACCAACCATGCCACGACGCTCAAAATAATCCGCAATCAGAGGAGCTCCCATCAAGTGATCCACAGGAATATCAAAGAATCCTTGAATCTGCGCAGCATGCAAGTCGATGGTCAATAAACGATCCACTCCAGCTACTTCAAGCATATTTGCGACAAGTTTTGAAGTGATTGGCTCACGCGCTCTCGCCTTTCTATCCTGACGTGCATACCCATAGTAAGGCATGACAACATTGACAGATTCTGCACTCGCACGCTTCAAAGCATCCACCATAATCAAAATTTCAAGCAGATTGTCATTTACAGGCGAACTAGTTGATTGTAGGATAAAGACGTGTTTCCCACGGATTGATTCTTCGATGTTGACCTGAATCTCTCCATCTGAAAATTGGCGAACACTTGATTTCCCCAACTCTATCCCAATCTCCTGCGCCACACGTTCTGCCAATTCTTTATTAGAAGAAAGGGCAAACAGCTTTAAATCAGAAAAAGACATGATTTCCTCCGGTATATATGTATCACTTGTGCTTTTCACAAGATTTTTCCATCTACCATTGTAGCGCTTTTTACACTATTTTTCAATCAAAAATAAAAGAAGGGCACCATATTTGTACCCTTGCATCATTCTTTTGAAAAATATTCTAGTTCATTATCTCATCGTTCTTCTCAACAAAGCGATAAGCCTGATAAAAACCATAGAGAGTAATAGCCGTAACCACTGGAATCGCTAATGGCAACTCTGTCTCTAATTCTACAAAAGGAGAATTAAACAAGAAGTGAGTTCCCAAAGCTAAACCTAGGAAAACAAGCCCCTGTTTCTTGCCAACCTTCTGCCCTTTATAGGCTCTGTAAAGCAAGTAAATACCTACTACAGCCAGACCTGAAAAAGTCCAGTGAGAGGCAATTCCTGAGATGATACGCTCTAAAATTCTCGAAATAGTAAAGTCAAAGCCCTCTGGCAAATCCGTACGAATATAGCCAATATCCTCAATCATTTGGAATCCCAAACCAGAAGCAATCCCTAGTAAAAACAAAGATTTTAATTTTCGCACAGGAATCAAAGCTAAAACAAAGACAAGTGGCAATAATTTCAAGGGTTCTTCTACCAAAGGAGCCACAATAGCACTTTCAAAGGCATTTAAAAATGCACTATCTGGGAAAAGAATACCCAGCAAATCATGGATATAGGTATTCGCAAAGCTAGACAACCAGCCTGAAAGGAACATCCCACCCAATAAAGACAAAATCAAGGCATTCTTTGGCAATTCCCATTTTTTCCCAATACGGAAAAGGAAATAAAGAGCCGGAATCATGTAAAAGAGAGCTAGAAAGATAGAAACTCCCATTAGGCCATATTCCGCACCTGACATCGAACCGTCCGTATAGTAGATGGTTTCATACTGCAAACCAATACATAGCAATAAGATAAAAATAAATAAAATACTGTCTTTCTTCATACACTTTCTTTCTAAATGAAGTATTTATAATTCTACGACTGTCATACTTCCTGTATCCACATCGTAAATGGCACCAGAGATTATCACATCATCTGGTATTAAGGGAGACTCGATAAGGAGTTGCATATCCTCGCGTACACTCTCCTCTATATCTTGGAAGGGCAAAAAGTCCTGATCTGACACATCGACACCTAGTTCCTCTTTTAAATACTCCTGAAAAGGACCATTTTCAAAGGTCTGAGCACCACAGTCTGTATGGTGCAATACCACAATCTCTCTTGTCCCCATTTGTTGCTGGGAAATAACTAGCGAACGAATCATGTCCTCAGTCACTCGACCACCTGCATTCCGCAAGATATGAGCATCCCCAAGTGCCAATCCCAGAGCTTGCGCAACGTGCAAACGTGAGTCCATACAGGTTACAATGGCTACTCTAGTTTTGGGTTTAAGTGGCAGATTTAACTGCCCATGTAGGGCAACATAAGCCTGATTGGCTTGCATAAACTGTTCAAAATACGACACGATTCCCTCCTTGAAAATTTGATAGTCAAATATTTCTCCTATCTTATCATTTTTAAGAGGATTTGTCACAGATTAAGCAAAAACCTTTTTCAAAACTTCCTGAATCGTTGTCACCCCAATGACCTGTATTTCCTTGGGCGGAGTGATTCCTGTCAAGGAATTCTTAGGCACATAAATCTTAGTAAAGCCCAGTTTAGCAGCTTCATTGATGCGTTGCTCGATACGATTCACTCGTCGAATTTCTCCTGTCAAGCCCAGTTCTCCCACAAAACATTCCTGAGGGTTGGTTGGCTTGTCTTTATAGCTCGAAGCAATGGCAACTGCAACAGCTAAGTCAATGGCAGGTTCATCCAATTTGACACCGCCAGCAGATTTGAGATAAGCATCCTGATTTTGCAAGAGAAGACCTGCCCGTTTTTCCAAAACAGCCATAATCAAGCTAGCACGATTAAAATCAAGTCCTGTCGTCGTACGCTTGGCATTTCCAAACATGGTCGGTGTCACCAAAGCCTGAACCTCTGCTAAAATTGGACGCGTCCCTTCCATGGTCACAACGATTGATGAACCAGTCGCTCCATCCAAACGCTCTTCTAGGAAAACTTGGCTCGGATTGAGTACCTCAACCAGACCACCCGACTGCATCTCAAAAATCCCAATTTCATTAGTAGAGCCAAAACGGTTTTTGACCGCTCTTAAAATACGGAAGGTATGGTGACGCTCCCCTTCAAAGTAAAGCACCGTATCCACCATATGCTCCAACATTCTCGGCCCAGCCAAGGTTCCTTCCTTGGTCACATGCCCTACGATAAAGATGGCAATGTTATTAGTTTTGGCCAGCTGCATAAGTTCAGCCGTCACCTCACGTACCTGAGAAACAGATCCCTGCAC
>CAJPJN010000159.1:0-4004 GCA_905369855.1 Streptococcus oralis
TGTGGAATTGCAAGGCATGGACAATTTTGACCTCTCCATGGAAGAGTTGGCCAGTCTAGCCAAGACAGCTGGGGCAGTCGTAGTCGATAGCTACAGACAGAAACGTGAAAAGTATGACTCCAAGACCTTCGTCGGTTCAGGTAAGTTAGAAGAAATTGCGCTCATGGTGGATGCAGAAGAAATTACCACTGTCATCGTCAACAACCGTCTGACGCCAAGGCAAAATGTCAATTTAGAAGAAGTTCTGGGTGTTAAGGTTATTGACCGTATGCAGTTGATTTTGGATATCTTTGCCATGAGAGCTCGAAGTCACGAAGGCAAGCTACAAGTCCACCTAGCACAACTCAAATATCTCCTGCCTCGCTTGGTTGGTCAGGGGATTATGCTCAGCCGTCAGGCAGGGGGAATTGGTTCCCGTGGACCTGGTGAAAGCCAGCTGGAGCTGAACCGTCGTAGCGTTCGCAACCAAATCACGGATATCGAGCGCCAGCTCAAGGTGGTTGAGAAAAATCGGGCGACTGTCAGAGAAAAACGTTTGGAGTCAAGCACCTTCAAGATTGGTTTGATTGGTTACACCAATGCTGGGAAGTCAACCATCATGAACACCTTGACCAGTAAGACCCAGTATGAAGCAGACGAGCTCTTTGCGACTCTGGATGCGACGACCAAGAGTATCCATCTGGGAGGCAATCTTCAAGTAACTTTGACAGATACCGTGGGTTTTATCCAAGATTTGCCGACAGAGTTGGTGTCCAGTTTCAAGTCAACCTTGGAAGAAAGCAAGCATGTGGACCTTCTGGTTCATGTTATCGATGCCAGCAATCCTTACCACGAGGAGCATGAAAAAACAGTTCTTTCCATTATGAAAGACTTGGACATGGAGGATATTCCTCGCCTGACCCTTTATAATAAAGCGGATTTGGTGGAAGATTTTACGCCTACCCAAACGCCCTACGCCCTCATTTCTGCCAAGTCTGAGGATAGTCGTGAGAATTTGCAGGCTTTGTTTTTAGAGAAAATCAAGAATATTTTTGAATCCTTTACCCTGCGCGTGCCTTTTTCAAAGTCTTACAAGATTCATGATTTAGAAAGTGTTGCGATTCTGGAAGGATGTGACTATCAAGAGGACGGTGAAGTGATTAGAGGCTACATTTCTGAGAAAAATAAATGGAGGTTAGAGGAATTTTATGACTGATATTAAAACGTTGGCTCTAAAATATGGGGGCTATACAAGTCTAGACAAGGTCTATCTGGATCAGCTTTTAGCGGGTAAAACAGAGCAGGAGCAGTTGGCACTGATCACACCTCCGCCCAGCGTGGTCAATGCTTACTTTGCAGAACTCTACCAGAAAAAGAGTCCTCAAGCAGCGACGGATTATTTTGCGGAACTCAGTCAGGAACTGAATCTCTACAATGATGAGCCAAGTTTCACCCTAGAAAACAAGCCTTTTATTCGGCTTAATCTGTCTGGTAAATCCTTTGGTTTTTGTTATGAGAGTGAGGGTCTTGGTCGGATTTTCTCTGAAAATGAAGAGAAGATTTCGGATGACTTGCTCTTTGAAATTGCGCAAATTTTTCCCCATCAGCTAGTCTTTGAGGAGTCTGGCAAGATTTACATGAAGGCTGTCGGGGACGAGGAAGTTGTTAGCGTGGAAAATCTCACAGCTTTGACTGATTTGGAAATCTTGGCTGATGGTCGCAAGCGTCTTAAAGGTTACAGCCAAGAGGAGTTATTACAAGAAGCTACAGCTTTTTCTGGCAAGCGCTATTTCCGCTCGGAAAACCGCACAGCCATGTTATATATTGATTAATTAGAAAGTATCGAATGGATATTCAATTTTTAGGAACGGGGGCTGGTCAGCCCTCTAAAGCCCGCAACGTTTCAAGTCTCGCTCTGAAATTATTGGATGAGATTAACGAAGTCTGGCTCTTTGACTGTGGAGAAGGAACGCAAAATCGCATTCTGGAAACTACAATTCGACCACGTAAGGTCAGCAAAATCTTTATTACCCACCTACATGGAGACCACATCTTTGGCCTGCCAGGTTTCCTTTCTAGTCGTGCCTTTCAAGCCAATGAAGAGCAGACAGATTTGGAAATCTATGGACCTCAAGGGATCAAGTCATTTGTTTTAACCAGTCTTCGTGTGTCAGGTTCTCGTTTGCCTTACCGTATTCATTTTCATGAGTTTGACCAAGATTCTTTAGGAAAAATCCTTGAAACCGATAAATTCACGGTGTATGCAGAGGAGCTGGACCACACTATTTTCTGTGTTGGCTATCGTGTCATGCAAAAGGACCTAGAAGGTACCTTAGATGCTGAAAAGCTCAAGGCTGCTGGTGTCCCATTTGGCCCACTTTTTGGGAAAATCAAAAACGGCCAGGATGTTGTTTTGGAAGACGGAACTGAAATCAAGGCAGCAGACTATATCTCAGCTCCACGTCCAGGTAAAATTATCACTATTTTAGGAGACACTCGAAAAACGGATGCCAGTGTGCGTCTGGCTGTAAATGCCGATGTCCTTGTCCATGAATCCACTTATGGCAAGGGCGATGAAAAAATTGCTCGTAATCACGGCCACTCAACCAACATGCAGGCAGCGCAGGTGGCACTAGAAGCAGGTGCCAAACGCCTCCTGCTCAACCATATCAGTGCCCGTTTCCTCTCAAAAGATATCAGCAAGCTCAAGAAAGATGCGGCTAGTGTTTTTGAAAATGTCCATGTGGTCAAAGACTTGGAAGAAGTGGAAATCTAAAAGATTGAGAAAGGAACAGTATGCCTACTATTCTCATTACAGGAGCTAGCGGTGGTCTAGCCCAAGAAATGGTCAAACTTTTACCAGAAGACCAGCTCATCTTGCTTGGTCGAGATAAGGAAAAATTAGCTCAACTCTACGGAAATCATCCCCATGCAGAATTGATTGAAATAGACATTACTGATGACTCAGCCTTAGAAACTCTGGTAGCAGACCTCTATCTCCGCTATGGAAAGATTGATGTCTTGATTAACAACGCTGGTTACGGGATTTTTGAAGAATTTGACCAGATTTCTGACCAAGATATTCACCAGATGTTCGAGGTCAATACCTTTGCCCTAATGAATCTGTCTCGTCGCCTTGCGGCTCGAATGAAGGAAAGTCGAAAAGGCCATATCATCAATATTGTTAGCATGGCAGGTTTGATCGCTACTGGTAAGTCTAGTCTCTACTCTGCTACCAAGTTTGCGGCTATTGGTTTTTCAAATGCTCTACGTCTCGAACTCATGCCCTATGGAGTCTATGTGACAACAGTCAATCCAGGACCAATCCGAACAAGATTTTTCGACCAAGCCGACCCAGATGGCACCTATCTCAAGTCGGTTGAACGCTTCCTATTGAAACCAGATGCAGTGGCTAAAAAGATTGTCAAGATTATAGGAAAAAACAAACGAGAACTTAATCTTCCTGTTTTGTTGAACCTAGCCCATAAGTTTTATACTCTCTTTCCAAAGCTAGCTGATAAGCTGGCAGGGGAAACTTTTAATTATAAATAGAAGAAGTTCCTTTTAAAGGGACTTTTTTACTTCTTTTAATTTAAAGGTTAATAAGTGTTTTTTCTTTTAAAACTACATTCAGTTTTTTAATTCTTCTACAAATTTTAGAAAAAACAATCAAAAATATTATTTTATATGCTAGAGTATTGAAAATTCCTATATTATTTAATAAAATAAGGGTAAAAGACTATCAAAAGTAATCGCTTACATAAAAATGAAAGCGATTACTAAAAGGAGGATTTTATGGAAAAAGGCCATTGGAATCGTAAAAGAGTCTACAGTATTCGTAAGTTTGCTGTAGGAGCTTGCTCTGTCATGATTGGAACCTGCGCTGTTCTATTTGGAGGAAGTGTTGTTGGAGAATCACCAGCTTTTGCGGATGAAACGCCTATTGCTCACACTGTAGAACAAGCAAAAGAGGAAAGTCCAGCAGTGGAGGAAAAACAGGATCAAGCAGTAGCAGAGAAGAACGT
>CAJPJN010000160.1:0-3983 GCA_905369855.1 Streptococcus oralis
GTAATCAAGTAAAGATCTATCCATTTGGGTAGGTCTTTTTATGACTACAAAAAAGCCAAATCCGCTTGGACCTGGCTGGTTATTATTGGCTATTATACTCAATGAAAATCAAAGAGCAAACTAGGAAACTAGCCGCAGGCTGTACTTGAGTACGGCAAGGCGACGTTGACGTGGTTTGAATTTGATTTTCGAAGAGTATTAGATTGTATTGGCTGCCCAGACACTTACCGAAGCAGCTAAGACTGGAAATTGTCCATAACCTTCCTCATCAATTGTAACTTGATCTTGGTGATTTTCAAGTAAATCTACAAAGGTTTGGTTAGCCCATTCTGAACCAACAAACATAGACTTGCTGTTTTCTTGGTCATTTGAAATCAAGACTGCGATTGGGGATTGATTTTCAGCACCTGAACGTACCCAACCAATACAGTTTGGATCATCAAAGTAGTCATTTTGTTCTCCATAAGCCAAATCTTTTCGGATGGCTAGGAGGCGGTCAAGGACTTCTTTGAAATCTTGTTGAGCATACTGACCTGAAATCCCATAGTAGTCGCCGTAAAAGACACATGGAAGGCTGTCTTGGCGTAATAGAATGAGGGCATAGGCTGCTGGTTTGAACCATTCTTCAACAGTAGACTCAAGAGCCTGACCACGTTGGGTATCGTGGTTGTCGACAAAAGTCACAGCCTTGTCAGGTTTGAGTTCAACCAAGCTATCTGTGAAAATACCACGAAGGTCATAGTTTGCGCCAGCTTGACTGGCTTCAAAGAGATTCTGGTGGAGACGAACATCAACAAGGTCGAATCGTTCTTCCGTTTTTTCAAGATAGTCTAGATTGGCTTCCTTGTCAGGATTCCAAAATTCACCAAAAACATAGAAATCCTCACCGTATTTTTCCTTCATATCACGGATAAAATTGCGCATGAAGAAAGAGTCAATGTGTTTAACGGCATCCAAGCGGAAACCAGCTACACCAGTGGTTTCCATGAACCAGTCAGCCCAGTCATAGATGTTTTGGATGACTTCAGGATGCTTAAAGTCTAGGTCGGCATACATGAGATAGTCATAGTTACCGTTTTCATTATCGACCAATTCCTCGTTAGCCCATCCCTTGTTGTCCCCTTGGATGAGATAAATCCCAGACTTACGGCGTTTGGCATCGTAGTCTGTACCTGTGAAGTGGTACCAGTGCCAGTGGAAGTCATTGTAGGTATCTTGGCGACCATCGAAGGTAAAACTAGTCCAGCCATTGATGGTGAAGGGTTCTCCAAGTTCAACTGTACGGTCTACAGGATCCACTTCAATAACCTGAAAGGCTTCCCTGTGATCGGCAGCAGCCTTGTGATTGAGTACTACATCGGCTATAGGTTGAATTCCCTGCGCTTTAAGTGCTTGAATGGCTTGAAGATAGTCTTCTTTGAAACCATACTTGGTGCGGACAGTCCCTTTTTGGTTAAACTCTCCTAGGTCGAATAAGTCATAGACCCCATAGCCTACATCTTTTTCATTGGTTGCCTTGAAAGCTGGTGGCATCCAGACATGGCTGATACCGAGATCAGCTAGGTGTGGAGCATCTTCAGCTAGGCGCGTCCAGTGTTGGCCGTCGTGGGGCAGATACCATTCAAAGTATTGCATGAGTGTTTGATTTTGCATGATGTTTCCTCTTACTTGTCAATCTTGTTCTTTATTCTATCATAAAGTATCGGTTAGCTCAAACGTTTGCGTAAAACTGAATAATAAGTTTTTGACTATCTTATATAAAATGTTGATTTTTAAAATGAAAGCGCTATAATGATAGTAAATTACATAGATAAAGAGAGGAGATTTCTCATGATCGAATTTCAAAATGTTAGTAAGTTGTATGGTGATAAAGCGGCTTTGAGCAATCTCAATCTGCAGATTGAAAATGGAGAGATTATGGGCTTGATTGGCCATAATGGTGCTGGGAAATCGACCACTATAAAATCCCTAGTCAGTATCATTTCACCCAGCAGTGGTCGTATTTTGGTTGACGGTTTAGATTTATCGGAAAATCGCTTGGCTATCAAACGAAAGATTGGCTACGTTGCAGACTCGCCTGACTTATTTTTACGTTTAACGGCCAATGAATTTTGGGAATTGATTGCTTCATCCTATGATTTGAGCAGCTCTGACTTGGAGGCTAGTCTAGATAGGCTATTGAAGGTTTTTGATTTTGCTGAAAACCGTTATCAGGTTATTGAAACCCTTTCTCACGGAATGCGTCAGAAAGTCTTTGTCATCGGGGCACTCTTGTCTGATCCTGATATTTGGGTCTTGGACGAACCCTTGACTGGTTTGGATCCCCAGGCTGCCTTTGATTTGAAGCAAATGATGAAGGAACATGCACAAAAAGGTAAGACAGTCTTGTTTTCAACCCATGTCCTAGAGGTGGCAGAGCAAGTCTGTGATCGGATTGCCATTTTGAAAAAGGGGCATTTGATTTATTGTGGTAGCGTAGAGGACTTGAGAAAAGACCACCCAGACCAGTCTTTGGAAAGTATCTACCTTAGCCTTGCTGGTAGAAAAGAGGAGGTTTCAGATGCGTCTCAAGGTCATTAAAAAATTAGTGGATATCAATATCCTCTATTCATCTAAAGAAGCTAATCTGGCTAACCTACGAAAGAAGCAGGCCAAGAATCCTGATAAAAAAGTAAATGTTTCCGCTAGAGTTCTAAGTTCTTACATTTTTTTCAGTCTCTTGATGCTCATCTTTTTTAGTATTATAGCCATTCATTTTCCTTTTGAGGAAATGCCTATTTATTTTAGTTTTATGGTTGCTATTTTACTAGTGGTTGCCTTTTCAACTTCTTTCACTGCCTTTTACAATGTCTTTTATGAGAGTAAGGACTTGGCATCTTATAGGCCCTATGCTTTTAAAGAATCAGAGATTATAATCGCTAAAGGACTGTCTGTTCTCTTGCCAGCTCTAACTGGAATTGTACCAATCCTAGCTTATTTTCTAGTCCTCTATATTAGGCTAGCTCCTTCTCTATGGCTGGGTTTGCCTTTGATGCTGCTGTCCTTGGCCTTATTATTTGTCTCTGTTACTTTAGTGATGGTAGTGGCAGTACATTTCTTGGCTCAGACTACGGTCTTCAGAAAGTATCAGTCTATTTTTGCGAATGTGATGATTGGGATAGGGGTTCTCATACCTTTAATATTTGTCCTCTTTCTACAGTCGACTTTTGGAAGTATTGTTGACAAAGTTAGAGACATTCCATTTCTCCTTTATCCTCTTCATCTCTTTTACAAAATAGCAGTGGAGCCTTTTTCGACAGAAGCCATCCTGGGTCTGCTCGCTTGGATAGGACTAACTCTCTTCTTGCTTTACTTGAGCAAAAAGAAGGTTTTTCCTCGTTTTTATGACGTGATTCTGCTTAACAGTGAGGAGAAGGTCAAGAAAGAACGTCGCAATAAGGAGAGAATTTCAACTACTAATAAAAAGGGCTTTTTCCGTATGGTTTTACGCTACCACCTCACCCTCTTGGGACAGGGAACTGGCGTGATTACAGTGCTTTTTACAAGTGCTTTCCTTCCTTATCTCATGATGATCGGTCTGATTTCCAAAATTCGAGATTCTCAGATAGTTCCAGACATTCATCCTCCATACTGGTTACCCTTGTTTTTTATAGCTCTCTTTATAGCAGTTGTCAATAACAATATCACCAGCCTGCATTCAATTGCCTTGTCCTTGGAGAGGGAAAATGTTGATTTTCTGAAGAGTTTACCCTTTGACTTTGCTCGTTATGTGAAAGTGAAATTTTGGATTATATTTGCTGTCCAGTCCTTTTTACCAGTTCTGATTTTACTTGGTCTTTCTCTATATCTAGGCTTGCCCATCCTTTCGATGATTTACCTTCTTGTAGTCTGGACCCTTGCCAGTGTCATCCTTTCTTGCCACCACTACTTTAAGGATGTGAAAAATCTGTCAACAAATTGGAGTAGCATTACGGACTTGGTGA
>CAJPJN010000161.1:0-3977 GCA_905369855.1 Streptococcus oralis
TGGCTGGTGTGTCTATGGCAACCAGTATCTGGAATCCTTTTTTTACATTCCTGACAGGGATTGTGTCAGCCCTGGTACCCATCATTGGTCACCATCTTGGGCGAGGCAAAAAGGAAGAGGTTGCGTCTGATTTTTACCAGTTCATCTATCTGGCCTTGGGTCTATCTATGCTCTTGCTGGGGATGGTACTTTTCTTGGCACCACCAATCTTGAATCATATTGGACTAGAAGCACCGGTGGCGGCAGTAGCGGTTCGCTATCTCTGGTTTTTATCTATCGGGATTATCCCTTTATTGCTTTTTAGTGTTATTCGTTCCTTGCTGGATTCGCTGGGCTTGACCAAACTGTCCATGTACCTCATGCTTTTGTTACTTCCTCTCAATAGCGGATTTAACTATCTCTTGATTTACGGGGCCTTTGGTGTTCCAGAATTAGGGGGTGCGGGCTCTGGTTTAGGTACTTCCTTGGCTTATTGGGTTTTGCTTGGAATTTCTGTTCTGGTTTTATTTAAACAGGAGAAGCTCAAAGCCTTACATCTTGAGAAACGAATTCCACTTAATATGGATAAAATTAAGGAAGGAGTTCGCTTAGGTCTGCCTATTGGGGGAACTGTCTTTGCGGAAGTGGCTATCTTTTCCGTGGTTGGTTTGATTATGGCGAAGTTCTCATCCTTGATTATTGCTAGTCACCAGTCAGCCATGAACTTTTCAAGTCTTATGTACGCCTTTCCTATGAGTATCTCATCGGCTATGGCTATTGTCGTTTCCTATGAAGTGGGAGCCAAGCGATTTGATGATGCGAAAACCTATATTAGTCTAGGAAGATGGACTGCCCTTATTTTTGCAGGCTTCACCTTATCTTTCCTTTACATTTTTAGGGGAAATGTAGCTAGTCTTTATGGTAACGACCCAGAATTCATCGATTTGACAGCGCGCTTTTTGACTTATAGTCTTTTCTTTCAGTTAGCAGATACCTTTGCGGCACCGCTTCAGGGAATTTTACGAGGTTACAAGGATACGGTGATTCCTTTTTATCTTGGTTTGGTTGGTTATTGGGGAGTAGCAATCCCAGTTGCTATGGCATTTGATTCCCTAACAGATTTTGGAGCTTATTCTTACTGGATCGGCTTGATTATTAGTCTAATTGTGAGTGGGGTTCTCTACCGTTGGCGTTTAACTGTGATTATGAAGAGATTTGAATCTGTAGAAAAATCTAAACGCTAAAAAGTTTGTGAAAAAATATTCTTTATAAGTAAATCCCTTGTTTTCATGGGGTTTTCTTTTTTATTTTGTGAAATTTTCTTTAGAAAAACTTTGACAGTATTTGCCAAAAACGGTAAAATAGTAAGGTAAGAAGAAACTTAGAAAGGCAAGAAGATGTCAACTTTAGATAAAAATCTTTTGCTAGAAATGTTCCGTAAGATGGAAGAAATCCGTCGTATGGACTTAAAAATTGCGCAATTAGTAAAGAAAGGGAAAGTGCCAGGAATGACGCACTTTTCTGTTGGAGAAGAGGCAGCTAACGTGGGTGCTATGTTGGCTCTCAATCCAGATGATCTGATCACCTCCAACCACCGTGGTCACGGACAAGCTATTGCCAAAGGGATTGACCTCAACGGAATGATGGCTGAAATCCTTGGTAAATACACTGGAACCTGTAAAGGTAAAGGTGGATCTATGCATATCGCCGACCTTGATGCTGGTAACCTTGGTGCCAATGGTATCGTAGGTGGTGGTATGGGAATCGCTGTTGGTGCAGCCCTCAGTCAGCAAATGCAAAATACCGGAAAAATCGTTGTCTGCTTCTTTGGAGATGGTGCGACAAACGAAGGTGTCTTCCACGAAGCAGTCAACATGGCTTCTATTTGGAAACTCCCAGTTATTTTCTATTGCATTAACAACGGCTATGGTATCTCTGCGGATATCAAGAAAATGACTAATGTAGAACATATCCATCAACGTAGCGCCGCTTATGGAATTCCTGGAATGTTCATCGAAGATGGCAACAATGTCATCGACGTCTATGAAGGATTTAAGAAAGCTGTAGACCATGTTCGTGGTGGCAATGGCCCAGTCTTGATTGAAAGTGTAACTTATCGCTGGCTTGGTCACTCATCATCTGACCCTGGTAAATATCGTACTCGTGAAGAAGTGGAATTGTGGAAACAAAAAGACCCAATCGAAAACCTTCGCAAGTACCTCATTGAAAACACTATTGCAAGTGCCGAAGAATTGGAAGAAATCCAAGCGCAAGTAAAGGAAGCAGTAGAAGCTTCTGTTAAATTTGCAGAAGAAAGTCCATTCCCACCGCTTGAATCAGCATTTGAAGATATTTACGCAGACTAAGGAGAAAGAGATAAAATGGAAACAAAAACAATGTCCTTCCGTGACACCATTATCCTTGCTATGTCTGAGGAAATGCGTCGCGATGAAAATGTATTCTTGATGGGAGAAGATGTCGGTGTCTTCGGAGGAGACTTCGGTACTTCTGTCGGAATGCTTGAAGAATTTGGTCCAGAACGTGTCCGTGACTGTCCGATTTCTGAAGCTGCCATCTCTGGAGCAGCAGCAGGAGCAGCCATGACAGGACTTCGTCCCATCGTCGATATGACCTTCATGGACTTCTCGGTTATTGCCATGGACAATATCGTCAACCAAGCTGCTAAAACACGTTACATGTTTGGTGGTAAAGGTCAGGTTCCAATGACTGTTCGATGCGCTGCTGGTAATGGAGTTGGTTCTGCAGCCCAGCACTCGCAATCTCTAGAGTCTTGGTTTACTCACATTCCAGGACTTAAGGTTGTGGCACCAGGAACACCTGCGGACATGAAAGGACTGCTCAAGTCTTCTATCCGTGATAATAACCCTGTTATCATTCTTGAGTACAAGTCAGAATTTAACCAAAAAGGGGAAGTGCCAGTTGATCCAGACTACACAATCCCACTTGGAGTTGGGGAAATTAAACGTGAAGGAACGGATGTAACAGTTGTTACTTACGGGAAAATGCTTCGCCGTGTGGTTCAAGCAGCTGAAGAATTAGCAGAAGAAGGAATTTCAGTTGAAATTGTGGATCCTCGTACCCTTGTTCCACTTGATAAGGATATCATCATCAACTCAGTGAAGAAGACTGGTAAGGTTGTTCTGGTCAACGATGCCCATAAAACAAGTGGCTATATCGGAGAGATTTCAGCTATTATTTCAGAATCAGAAGCATTTGACTATCTAGATGCACCAATCCGCCGTTGTGCAGGAGAAGATGTGCCAATGCCTTATGCACAAAACCTAGAAAATGCAATGATTCCAACAGTTGAAAGCATCAAAGATGCCATCCGTAAAACATATAACAAAGAATAGAATTACATAAGATAAGTTATGTAAAATAATTGTTGTTTTTAACTTTAGTAACTTGAGATATGTATTGTACCCAAGTTATTTGCAAATTTGCGACAGGAGAGAGTCGAATCGATAATATTCGACGAATGAATTAGTAACTCTACAAGCAACTTGAGATACGTGTTGTATCCAAGTTGCTTGTAGAGTTGAGCACGGGCTAAAAGCTCGGAAAAAAGATAAATCTCCTTGGCTTCATCGAAGCCATCGTCGATTTCCTATTTTTCAGTCGCTTTTAACGCCCTTTGTATCATAAATAGAATTGGAGAGGTCATGGCTGATGACAAGCTAAGAGCGACTCCTGCAGCTAGAAAATTAGCGGATGATTTAGGTATCAACCTCTACGATGTTTCTGGCTCAGGTGCAAACGGTCGTGTCCACAAAGAAGACGTGGAAACTTATAAAGACACAAACGTGGTTCGCATTTCGCCACTTGCAAAACGAATTGCCCTCGAACATAATATTGCTTGGCAGGAAATCCAAGGAACAGGTCATCGTGGTAAAATCATGAAGAAGGATGTTTTGGCCTTGCTTCCTGAAAATATCGAAAACGACACCATCAAGTCTCCTGCTCAGATTGAAAAAGTG
>CAJPJN010000162.1:0-3904 GCA_905369855.1 Streptococcus oralis
GATCCAGTATTAGCAATCGTATTTTTTCCTTCTTTTACTACTTTTTCAGGAGTAATAGCCTTCGGCATTGAAGATAATACAAAAATTTTCTCATTAAGCTTTTTAGCTACTGCATCAATTTCAGCTTGTGTCAACTCAAGACTATTGTTATTAAGTACACTATTAGCTTTTTCTAAATCTGCTTGAATTGCAGCAAGGGTCGAAGCTGGAGCTTTTTCTTTGTTGACTTTATCCAAGAGTTCTTGAACTTTTGTAATACTAGCTTGTAACTGAGACTTATCTAATGTTTGTTTCTCCGTCACTTTATCACCACTAGCATCTTTAGTTACAGTTATGGTGCTAGTAGATGTGCCGTTATTTAGAGGATTAGCCTCTACGGCTTCTTTATTTTCAGATGTTTTCTCTCTTTCCTTAGTTTCCTTGGCTACCTCAACTTTTTCAGTTTCCTTGGTTTCCTCATTTTTTGATTTTGGAGCAGACTCTATCAGAGGCGATTTCTCCTCATTTGGATTCGCTGCGCCTCTGGCAGGTTGGTTTTTAGCATCTACAACATCCGCACTAACGGCATGCGCACCCAAAAACATCAGTGCTGCTACAGCTACTGAAGCCGCACCGAAACTATACTTACGAATAGAAAAGCGCAAAACTTTTTCACGTTGATGACGCTTGATTCTATTGAGTGAATTTGATTTATTTTCCATTGTTCCTCCTTATGTTAAAACACAAATTCAAATTAAAAAGCAATATTCCCTCTGGGAATAAAACAATAAAAACTACTATGATGGATATTTGACATCACAGCTATCATAGCTATCACAGCTATCACAGCTATCACAGCTATCACAGCTATCACAGCTATCACATCTCAATTATACCATTTTGAATATATTTAAACAAGAAAAAAAACTATTTATCGCATAAAATAAGTGATAAAATATTTAATTATTCATAAAATGTTAATATGTTATATATTTAAATAAAACCAACTCTCTATCTTTGAAGTAATACTCAATAAAAATAAAATCTACATTTGAGACCTTAAATAAGCGCTTTAAAGAGGAGGGGACTTATAACAAAGTACGATTGATGTACCAAGATGAAGCTGGTTTCGGGAGAATCAGTAAGATGAGTTCTTGTTGGGCTCCTCAAGGAATTCGACCTAGTATTCCTAGTCATTATATGCGAGAATATCGCTATTGTTATGGGGCAGTAGATGCTCAGACAGGAGATTCCTTCTTCCTCATTGCTGGAGGATGCAATACTGAGTGGACGAATGAATTTCTACGGCAAGTCTCACAAGCTTATCCAGATGACTATATGTTACTTGTTATGGATAATGCTATATGGCATAAATCAAGTACCTTAGAGATTCCAAGTAATGTTGAGTTAGCTTTTATCCCACCTTATACACCAGAAATGAACCCTATTGAACAAGTCTGGAAAGAAATTCGAAAACGAGGTTTTAAAATAAGGCTTTCCAAACATTGGAAGCCGTCATTGATAGGCTTCAAGAAGTTATTCAAGGACTGGAAAAAAGCGTTTTAAAGTCCACTGTCAGCAGACAATGGACAAGGTTGCTTTTTGAAAATAATTGAGTATTAGACGTCTCAATTGTCTGAGCGTCTGCCTTCTTGGGATGTTCAGGTCGAGGAGTGACCGTTCGCCAACCATGGCGTTTCAGGAGATAATAGAAACCATCACGTGTGGAAGTGCGACCAATCTCTTTTTGATAGGCTTCAAATAACTGATTGACAGTTACAAATTCCCCAGCCTGAGCAGCTTCTATATGACGTTTTAGAAATGCTTGTTCTTCTTCGTAAGTCATATATTCTCGATGACGTCCACCACGGGTCTCTTCAAGAAGAGCTTCTAAACCAAACTCCTTATATTTTTTCAAATTCCTCCAAACAGTTGTTTTATTGCAATCTAGCAGATCCATGATTTCCTTATAACTCTTTTCTTTTGAGCGAAAATAAATAATCTGTAGACGTTTGTGATATTTTGCGTACGATGAATCTCTTAGGAGTTGTTCAATTTTTTGTGTTTCTTCGTTTGTAAGTTTCATAACTACTATTATAAGATGTTTTTTGATTTTAGGATAGTATAAATCTCAAAACAGCACTTTCAAACATCTTTTCCTAGTTAGGTAAATCAGTATTCTGCTTGGCAGCCTTGCTCCATTGATACCAACCAACTAGATTGTTAATGAGATAAATTAGATATTTCCCTTGAATTTGCAGGCTTTCTCCCCTCTAGGAGCCCGTTCATAAGGACGATAGAGGTAGCGGTCGATTCCTGTTTCGTCAATATATACGACTGGTAAATCTTTTAGGCTATTCAAAATATCAAGAAATTCAGCGATTTTCTCTGGATCTTGTTCCTTAAAGCTAGTCGTCTTTTTTAAAGTGACATGAATCTGCTTTAAAGCTGCCCATACTGAAGGAACAGCACAATCAAAATGTGCAGCAATTTCCCGTAAAAAAGTGTCTGGATGAGCCTCTACAAAGGCTTTCAATTCCTCTAAAGGAATTTTCCGCTTTTTGACGACTTGTTTTTTTCCGCTCTAAGTGTCCTTGTTCATATAATTTCTTTTCCCATGTGAAGAGAGTTCTGACTCCAACATCAAAAACTTTAGCTGCCTCGACATGGCTGTGTCCTTCTTTGATGTAATCTAATGCTCGTTGTTTAAAATCTGTACTATATGCCCTAGCTTTATTATAACATGCTTGTTTAAAACTAAGCAACTATAGTAAAAAATAATCATCTCAAAAATACGGCTCTATAATATTTGTAGTGGGTAAATCCCCTATAGATATTATGGAGCCTATTTTTGTGTAGAAAAAAGTCCCATAAGATCTATAATGAAAAGCGACCAAACCATCATTAGAAAGAATCATATGGAACAATTACATTTTATCACAAAACTACTCGATATCAAAGACCCTAATATCCAAATTATGGATATCATTAATAAGGGTACACACAAGGAAATCATCGCTAAACTAGACTATGAGGCCCCATCTTGTCCTGATTGCGGAAGCCTAATGAAGAAATATGACTTTCAAAAACCGTCTAAGATTCCTTACCTTGAAACGACTGGTATGCCTACTAGAATCCTCCTTAAAAAGCGTCGATTCAAGTGCTATCATTGCTCGAAAATGATGGTCGCCGAAACCTCTCTCGTCAAGAAGAATCATCAAATTCCTCGTATTATCAACCAAAAGATTGCGCAAAAGCTGATTGAAAAGACTTCTATGACTGACATTGCCCATCAGCTGTCTATTTCAACTTCAACTGTTATTCGCAAGCTCAATGACTTCCGGTTTAAGCATGATTTTTCTAGCCTTCCTGAGATTATGTCTTGGGATGAATATGCCTTCACCAAGGAAAAGATGAGCTTTATTGCGCAAGATTTCAAAAAACTCAACATCATCACTGTTCTTGAGGGCAGAACACAAGCCATCATTCGAAATCATTTTTTGCGCTACAATCGAGCTGTTCGTTGTCAGGTAAAAATCATTACTATGGATATGTTTAGTCCTTATTATGACCTAGCTAGACAACTTTTTCCAAACGCTAAAATCGTTCTGGATCGCTTTCACATTGTACAACATCTAAGCCGTGCTATGAGTCGTGTGCGTGTCCAAATCATGAATCAATTTGAGCGAAAATCCCATGAATACAAGGCTATCAAGCGCTACTGGAAGCTCATTCAACAGGATAGTCGTAAACTCAGTGATAAACGTTTTTATCGCCCTACTTTTCGTATGCACTTAACCAATAAAGAAATTCTAGACAAGCTTTTGAGCTATTCAGAAGACTTGAGACACAACTATAATCTCTACCAACTATTGCTGTTTCACTTTCAGAATAAGGAACTAGAGAAATTTTTCGGACTGTCTTT
>CAJPJN010000163.1:0-3900 GCA_905369855.1 Streptococcus oralis
TGTCAAAACACTGCTAGAGAAATCTGGCAGTGTTTTTTGAGATTGCGTAGAAAAAACTCCTGGGAAATTCCAGGAGAGTATGAGTGGTTATTTAAACTTGAATCCTTCGTATATAAGCTCTGTTTTTGGATTTTGTTTCTTAATCTGTTTGGCAAGTGACTTCATCATAGAAAGAGGACCACACATATAGACGGTTGCATGTTCGGGTACTTCTTTTTGTTCAAAATTAAGATAGCCGTCTTTCCTACTATCTACTAGATGGAGTTCAAAATTAGGGTTTTTCTGAGCATAGTCACGGAGCAAATCCAGGTAGACTGCATTTTCCTCTCCACGGAAGCTATAGTAGAAGTGAATCTGTTTATCTAAAATAGGATGTTCACGGATGTAAGAGATGAAGGGGGTGATCCCAATACCTCCAGCAATCCAAACTTGATTTTCTCGTCCTTCTTCTATAATCATGTGTCCGTAAGCTCTGTCTACGCTTACTTTGCTGCCGACTTGAAGATTGTCATAGATATTCTTGGTATGGTCGCCTGAATTTTTGACAGTAAAGTAAAGAGTTTGACTGTGACCTCCTGAGATAGAAAAGGGATGCGGAGCACTTTCAAAGCCTTCTTGGAAAATCTTTAGGAAGGCAAATTGTCCTGATTGATAGTTGAAAGGTCTGCTAAGATGGATTTGAATTTCTATAGTATCGTGATTTAAGAGTTTGAGATTGGTAATTTTCCCTAGATAGGGGAAGCCAATCTTTTGATATAGAAAAATGATATAAAAACCAGCTAGTAAGCCTAAAAGGGCATAGCTACCAACAAGAAAACTTAGAAGATTAAATGTAAGGAGGAGATTGCCCATCATCATGTAGACATGAAAGAGTCCGAAAATATGAGCTAGATAAACCAGACGGTGAATCCATCGCCAAGCTTCGTATTGGATGTATTTGCCTAAATAGGCGACAAGGATGATACTGACAAAGATATAGATGGCAAGGTTGCCAAACTGAGCAGCTAAACGAGAGCCCCACAAACCGCCCATACTAAAGTTATGAAAGATGAGTAGGATGATGGAGAGAAAGGCTGTGAATTTGTGGACAGTATAGACCTTCTCCAAACCGTGAAACCAGCTTTCTAGTAGGGGGAGACGAGTGGCTAGGATAAAAGTCAGAGATAGGCTTGTTAAAGCTAGTCCTGGAATCATGAATTGGGGAGAAGTGTTCATCCAAGCAAAAAGAGTCAAGATAAAACTAGCTATGATAAAGAGTAGTCCTTTGATTGATTTCATAGAAAATTCCATTTCATTTAGATTTTGATTTGTTGTAAACAAATTTGTTACATTTTATCATAGAAAAAGTATGGTGTCAAATTGAGATCTATAAATGTTTACTATCATAAAAAAACTCTCCAATTGAACTGGAGAGTGGCTGTTTATACTCAATGAAAATCAAAGAGCAAACTAGGAAGCTAGACGCAGGCTGTACTTGAGTACGGCAAGGTGAAGCTGACGTGGTTTGAAGAGATTTTCGAAGAGTATTATTCTGCAGCTTGTTGCCAACGTTTTGCTAGCATATGAGATAGGCTAGAAATGGCTAGGTTAAAGCTGAAGTAGATGAGGGCAATCAGGATATAAAGACTGAAGACCTGCTCTGGTTCGAAATAACGGCCCATGAGAATTTGGCTGGCTCCAAAGAGTTCTTGTAGGGCGATAACAGAGTAGAGAAGACTGGTATCCTTAATTACGGTTACAAACTGGGAAATGATAGCTGGCAACATTTTGCGGATGGCTTGTGGAAGAATGATGTGGTAGAGGATTTGTGCTGAGGTAAATCCTTGTGACATTCCTGCTTCGTACTGTCCCTTGTCTACGGCATTGAGACCGCCTCGAATAATCTCAGCTAGGGCCGCTGAGGTAAAGAGAGTAAAGGCAGTGATTCCTGCTGGAGTGGACTTCATCTTGAAAACCAAAAAGATAGTAAAAATCCAGAGAAGGTTGGGAACGTTACGCACAAACTCGATGTAAATGCTGGAGATGATTCGCAAGACAGGATTTTTGCCATTTCTCATGACAGCTAGCACCGTACCGATAAGGGTAGAGAGGACGATGGCAATCAGAGAAATGTAGAGGGTCAAGCCAAATCCTTTAAAGATAAAGACTAGGTTATCTGGGGTCAAAACTTCTAAAATAGATTCCATAGTAACCTCCTAAAGTGAATAGGCTTTTTTGTTGGCTTGCTCCATCTTGCGACCAAACTGGGCAACAGGGAAGCAAAGAGAAAAGTAGAGAAGGGCAGCGCCTAAAAATGCTGGAATGTAGTTTCCGTTAAGTGCCGACCAAGACTTGGTCACAAACATCAAGTCCACTCCAGAGATGATAGCGACTGTAGAGGTGTTCTTGATGAGGTTGACGATTTGGTTGGTCAAAGGAGGGAGGATGATACGGAAGGCTTGAGGCAAGATAATCAAGCGCATGGCACTGATATAGGTAAACCCTTGCGACAAGGCGGCCTCCATCTGACCGCTAGGAATAGACTGAATACCTGAGCGAATCACCTCAGCAATATAGGCACCGTGATAGAGTCCCACGCAGAGAACGGCTGTCCAATAAATCGGAATCATGATGATGTGGTCACTGATAAGAGGTAGACCATAAAAGACGATAACAAACTGCACCAAGAGGGGAGTGTTTTGGTAAAACTCCACAAATATGCGAGCCAACATTCTCAATATCGGACGTTTACTGGTTGACATGGCTCCGAAGAAGATGCCCAAAACCATGGCGAGGATAAAGGATCCAATCGCTAGGGCAAGGGTGAAGAGGAAACCATTGAAAAATTGTCCAAAATCCTGAAAATAGGCTGTCCAAGATGATAAATCTGTCATGGGGTGTCCTCCTTAATCTGCAGTATGGCTAGATGGTTTGAGCTTGTAACGGTCATAAAGTTTTTGCAAACTGCCATCCTTGCCCCATTTAGTGACCAAGTTATCAAGATAGTCGTTGAGCTCTGTATTTGATTTCTTGGTAACGATACCGTAGTCAGATGGCTTGAAACTATCATCTAGTAGTTCTGTCCGTTTACTGATGTAGCCAGATAGGATAGAACGGTCAACGGAAAAGGCATCAATTCGATGAGCGTGAAGGGAAGTAATCAATTCTGGGTAGGAACCAAGTTCGACGAATTTAAAGGTTAGACCTTTCTTTTTACCTAGTTCGGTAATCAGGCGTTGGGTGATGGAACCTTGGGCAACTCCGATGGTTTTTCCGTTTAGGTCCTCAATGCTTTTGATTTTGGCAGACTTATTGACCAAAAAGCCAGAAGCGTCCGTGTAGTAAGGGCTGGTGAAGTTATAGAGTTTTTTGCGTTCATCTGTGATGGTAAAGGTCGCGATATCCATATCGACCTGTTCATTGTCTAGAAGAGGTCCGCGAGTTTGTGCTGTAACCGGCACATAACGAACCTTGACCTTGAGTTCATCAGCTACCATCTTGGCCAAGTCAGTTTCGATACCAGAATAGGTCCCTGTCTTGGGATCCTTGTAGCCGAAGTTGGGAACGTCTTGTTTGACACCGACAACTAGTTCGCCTCTTTTTTGAATGTCTGCGACACTGGTATCAGCCTGGACTGGTTTTGCAGTAGCAAGGCCGAAAAGGCTAATCAATAATGCGGATAAAAAGAATTTCTTTTTCATAGGCGCCTCCTTATTTGACTTTGTCACTTTCGTGGTTGATAATTTTGCTGAGGAATTGTTGGGCACGAGGTTCGCTTGGATTGTCGAAAAAGTCATCGACATCGGTCGTATCTACTAAAACTTCACCGTCAGCCATAAAGATAATGCGATCAGCAACTTCACGGGCGAAGCCCATTTCATGGGTCACGACAATCATATTCATACCATCGTGGGTTAATTT
>CAJPJN010000164.1:0-3833 GCA_905369855.1 Streptococcus oralis
AGATAGTTTAGATGAAGCTGCAGAAATTGATGGGGCTGATCGATTTACAACTTACCGTCGAATTATCTTTCCAATGCTGAAGCCCATGCATGCTACAACCTTGATTATCAATGCATTATGGTTCTGGAATGACTTTATGTTGCCATTGTTGATTTTGAATAAGGATTCCAAGATGTGGACTTTGCCTCTCTTCCAGTACAACTACCAAGGTCAGTATTTTAATGACTATGGGCCAAGTTTTGCATCCTATATTGTAGGAATTGTAACAATTACTGTCGTCTACCTCATCTTCCAAAAACATATTATTTCAGGCATGAGCAACGGAGCAGTGAAGTAAGAAGAACTCATGGAATCTATAGTCTCTGACACAGAGGAAGGGTTCAGCTTGTTGATAATTCTATGTAGAAAACAAGAAAGTAGTACTTAGTTTATTGAAGTCTATATTTAGTACGAGTTTGATGATAAACAGAGATTTAATACTCAATGAAAATCAAAGAGCAAACTAGGAAGCTAGCCGCAGGTTGCTCAAAGCACAGCTTTGAGGTTGCAGATAAAGCTGACGTGGTTTGAAGAGATTTTCGAAGAGTATAACATGAATTTGATTTACGAAGCCAGGTCATATGAGACTTGGCTTCAATTAGAAAAAGGAGAGTAATGATGCCAATTCAGAATAAAACCATGTTGATTACCTATTCAGATAGTCTGGGAAATAATCTTAAAGACTTATATGAGAATTTGGAAGAGCATTTTGGAGATGCTATTGGAGGAGTTCACATTCTACCATTTTTCCCATCAACAGGTGATCGTGGATTTGCGCCTGTTGACTACGACGAAGTGGACTCAGCTTTTGGTGATTGGGAGGATATTAAGCGTTTAGGTGAGAAATATTATCTTATGTTTGACTTTATGATTAATCATATTTCTCGTCAATCTAAGTATTATAAGGACTATCAAGAAAAACATGAAGCCAGTGAATTTAAAGATCTCTTTTTAAACTGGGATAAGTTTTGGCCAGAAAACCGTCCGACACAGTCTGATGTAGATTTAATTTACAAGCGTAAGGATCGTGCACCAAAGCAAGAGATTGTTTTTGAAGATGGGTCAGTGGAACATTTGTGGAATACCTTTGGTGAGGAGCAGATTGATCTTGATGTGACCAAAAAAGTAACGATGGAATTTATCCGTAAGACCATTCAGCACTTGGCAAGTAATGGGTGTGATTTGATTCGTCTAGATGCCTTTGCTTATGCAGTGAAGAAATTGGATACTAATGATTTCTTTGTAGAACCAGATATTTGGGATTTATTGGACAAAGTTCGAGATATCGCTGCTGAGTATGGGGCAGAGCTTTTACCTGAGATTCATGAACACTATTCGATTCAGTTTAAAATAGCGGATCATAATTACTATGTTTACGATTTTGCCCTTCCAATGGTGACTCTTTATACTCTTTACAGTTCCAGAACAGAGCGTTTGGCCAAGTGGTTGAAGATGAGCTCGATGAAGCAATTTACGACACTAGATACTCATGATGGGATTGGAGTGGTGGATGTCAAAGATATCCTGACTGATGAGGAAATTGACTATGCTTCAAATGAGCTCTATAAGGTTGGAGCGAATGTCAAACGTAAGTACTCTAGTGCAGAGTATAACAATCTAGATATCTACCAAATCAATTCAACCTATTATTCTGCGCTTGGAGATGATGATGTCAAGTACTTCCTCGCTCGTTTGATTCAAGCTTTTGCTCCAGGCATTCCTCAGGTTTACTATGTGGGTCTATTAGCAGGTAAGAATGACTTGAAATTATTAGAAGAAACCAAAGAAGGTCGAAATATTAATCGTCATTACTATAGCAATGAGGAAATAGCAGAAGAAGTTCAACGTCCTGTGGTGAAGTCTCTTCTCAATCTATTTTCTTTCCGTAATCGTTCAGAAGCATTTGATTTAGAAGGAACTATTGACGTTGAAACACCAACAGCCCACAGCATTGTAATCAAGCGTCAAAATAAAGATAAGTCCGTAACAGCAGTAGCAGAAATTGATTTGCAAAATCAGACTTATCGGGTAATTGAGAACGGAATTGAAGTAACATTTTGAAGCCTTGATATGGTTGATAAAATAGGGTTTTTATTTTAGAAAACGTTTCCTTTGTTTTCAAATTGCTAAAAAAGTGGTACAATATAGGGTAGCTTACTATTATCTGAATCAATTGATTTGGAGAGAAAGGATTCATTTTGAAATCAATAGGCTTTATTGAAAAGCTGAAAGGGTTGTCTAGTAAAGAGCTGATTTTATTGGGAATTATCCTGAGTATCTTTTTACCCTTTTATCTTTTTGTAGTTGTATTCTGTTTATATATTATCAGTTTGATTTTTACAGGAGACATGAAAAGTATTCTTCAGAAAATGGGGGAGCATCCGATGCTGCTTCTTTTTCTTGGCTATAGTACTGTTATATCCGTTTTTGCACAAAATTGGATGGGAGTTGTGGCTTCAGTAGGAATTTTTCTATTTACTGTTTTCTTTTTGCACTATCAGTCGATTTTATCACATAAATTCTTTCGATTGATTTTGCAGCTCGTCTTGTTTGGTAGCGTCTTGTCAGCTGCTTTTGCGAGTTTAGAACATTTCCAAATTGTGAAGAAATTCAACTATGCTTTTCTTTCACCCAATATGCAGGTGTGGCATCAGAATCGTGCAGAAGTGACCTTCTTTAACCCTAATTATTATGGAATTATTTGTTGTTTCTGTATCATGATTGCCTTCTATCTGTTTACAACGACCAAGTTGAATTGGTTGAAAGTATTCTGTGTGATTGCAGGCTTTGTGAATCTCTTTGGTTTGAACTTTACGCAGAATCGAACTGCCTTTCCTGCTATTATCGCTGGAGCCATTATTTATCTCTTTACGACCATTAAAAACTGGAAGGCCTTTTGGCTTAGTATTGGGGTCTTTGCGATTGGCTTGAGTTTCCTCTTTTCCAGTGATTTGGGAGTTCGGATGGGGACTTTAGACTCTTCTATGGAAGAACGCATTTCTATCTGGGATGCTGGGATGGCCTTGTTTAAGCAAAATCCTTTTTGGGGTGAAGGGCCATTGACCTACATGCACTCGTATCCTCGGATAAATGCTCCTTATCATGAACATGCTCACAGTCTTTATATTGATACGATTCTGAGTTACGGAATTGTGGGGACTATTTTATTAGTTTTGTCTTCTGTTGCTCCTGTTCGCTTGATGATGGATATGAGTCAGGAGTCGGGGAAACGTCCGATTATCGGTCTTTATCTGTCTTTCCTTACAGTGGTTGCTGTGCACGGAATCTTTGATTTGGCCCTCTTCTGGATTCAGTCAGGTTTTATTTTCTTGCTAGTTATGTGCAGTATTCCATTGGAGCATCGAACGTTGGTATCGGACATGACGGATTAAGTTTTATAAGATTAAAATTCTTCTACCTTGGGTAGGAGATTTTTTACTGGGAAAAATTATTTCTAAGTCGAAATAGTTGACAGTTAGAATAATGAGTGTTACAATTGCTTTATTCGTTTCGATATAGAAATAAATTGGAGGTGTCATGAAAGATAGTCATTTGGTAGCCCATCATATTCGTTTGTTGAATGGGCGGATTTTTCAAAAGTTACTGAGCCAAGATCCTGAAGCTCTTTATCGGAGTGAGCAGGGAAAGATTTTAGCGGTTTTATGGAATAGTGAAACTGGCTGTGCAACTGCGACAGATATTGCTTTGGCGACTGGACTTGCTAATAATACTCTGACGACTATGATAAAAAAACTTGAGGAACAAAATCTTGTAACTATTAGTCCATGTGGAGA
>CAJPJN010000165.1:0-3822 GCA_905369855.1 Streptococcus oralis
CTCTATATCTTGGTGTCATGTTAAATCCTCCTAAGCATTAACAACTGGAAAATGAATATCACCAATCACTAAAGAGCCTACGCTGTAATAATAGCCGTTATGCTCTGCTTCACAATTGGCAATAGCTACAGGGTTCTGATTATGGAAGATAGTTACTTTGTTTTTATAACCAGTTCCCCAATGGTCGGAGATTTCTTCCGGTTCTCCAATTTCAACATTAGTAATCACAGCGTCAAGTGATACATCTTGGAACTCCCCACCTGCTGAGGCACAGCAATCACTTTCAGACATTTCAATAGTGACCTTTGTGCCGTCTTCAAGCAGCAAAAAGTCCTTATCCCATTTCACAATACGCTTAAAGAGCAACAATTCTTTAAGCTCTTCCAACGACCCGTACCTTGCATTTTTCCAATCAGGCTCATAATAGTCTGGTAGTTTAATAGTTTCTGTCATAGTAACACCTCGTCTCCAACTTTCACTTTTTCATACACGTCCTTCGTAACTACAAAAATCCCATAATCACGAATTGTGACAGTATACAACTTGCCGTGTCGTCCTTTCTCGACGACCTTACCGAATATCTCAGCGCCTTGATTATCAGCTCGATAGATGACCATTGGGCGTTTCTCTTCCAAAACTCTAATCCTGTCCATCTGCCAGATGTTCAATCCAGCAGATAATAAAATCCAGATAGCTATGAATCGTTTCATGTTAGTCACCTCTCGATTCCATAGTATTCATAACCGCATGGTACACAGCAAAATCCATAACTATTAAAGTATTCATCAAATACTCCAATTTTGCTATCGCAAATAGGACAATGCGTCCTGCGATATCTTTCTTCTTTGTCCAGACCGTTAAAAATTTTCTTTTTACGTTGACGCTTATTCATCACTCCACCTCCCCAATAATATCCAACTCCTTCAATAATTTATCTACCGAATCTTTAGTGATAGAAATATGACGCTCTCCGGCACTGTAAGGTGTTCGTAGAAATAAGATGTTAGGACCTAGACAGATGCGACTAATATCTTCTATATTGATGAGTTCGTTTTCGACAATCCCTCTGTAACAAGATTGGATTTGAATAAATTTTGCCATTTATTCCACCTCCTCAATCTCAATCCCTGGACAATCGAAGACCCAGCCGAACCCAGCTTCTTCTAGTTCTTTACGGGTGTGTGCTGTACGAAATTTTTTATCTAGTGTTATATTCTTTAACGTCCAAGCGTGAAGGTGCTTAATAAAGGTTAAGTAACTATATGATTCTTCAATCCATTTAAACCTTACATAATACCGCTCCTCCTCCTCGACTTCATAGCCGAATTGGTGAATGTTGACGAGAATTTGAATAAAGTCTTTTGTATCCGATATCCACTTTAAAAAATCGTTATTGTCTATTGAATCTTCCCGTCTAATGCAGAGATTTACAATACTGTTATTGAAGTCGTGATAGTGCAATAAATACCAATCTGCCACACACTGCGGAACTTTGACCGGTTTGGGTTCGTCTAGTTGTTTGATTAGATCAATTGCAGTTTCGGTCGGAATGCCTTTGACTACAGTTCCAAACATATTCAAACCATGAATCCCGATTTCTTCAAATTCTTTAATCAATTCCTGCTTATTCATCTTCCAACTCCTTTATTTCCTCAATTTCTACTTCAATTCTAGGATTCAGGCTGTAAAATTTACCTACATCGTGCATAGCTACCTGTCCATCATCCTTAAACACTACCCCTGACATGCTGTCATATAGTGCTTTTTCATAATTATCAATATCAGGCTTCTTATCTACTGGCATAACTTCATCCAGTAGCGCTTGCTGGTTCTTCTTGACCTTCGAAATATACTGAGGCGGTTTGATATAAAATCTAATCCGTGCCCTCAGTGCTCCCTCAAGCATAGACTTACCAGCGTACTGTTTAGCAATCAATAACCGACAATGATCACGCCAGATTTTCATATCCTGTTCTTCGTATGCTTTAGTAAAATTCCCACGTTTTGCAAATCTTGGTCTGGATTGTGGTTTGGGTTCTATTTCTAAAATCAATCGTTCTTTCATCAATACCCCTCAAGCGTCGCTTCGATTAGTTCCATACACACTTCACAAATTGCCACACGGTCATCGTGATTAGGATTTTCAGCTTTCACTCTGAGTAATGCTGAATAAACTTCTTCATAGATTGACCTCTTTGGCATACCTTCTGGTTCATATCCCAGTAGATATCCAACGTTTACTCCGAAATAGTCAGCTAGTTGTTGGGCTTTTTCTGGTTTAATTTGGCTTTCTCCGTTTTCCATTCGTTGGAATGACCTTAAAGAAAATCCTAAAATTTCAGCTAACTCTTTTTGAGATAGCTTTTTTTCTTGTCTTAGCTCTTTCAATCTATTCATCCAAACACCTCATTCACTCATACTTCCTACCAAAATCCCACGCCTGCCAATTTGTGAGCGAGGCAAGCGTGAGTGAAATTCTTTGCGTCATTCGTCCAAAGTCACATGACCTTTACTGACGTTTTCTAGTTCGCAGTTTTACAAGAATGCACGGCTTGTTAGTTTTTGAGTTGTTTCCAAAATGGAAATAGTTGGTTTTTGATTATTTCCCCCTCTTAAAAGGGCAATAATTGAATGACAATAAAATCTTCCGATGTTTTTTTAACATCACAAACATAGGCATTAAGTAAGGATTCCTCAGTTTTGTATGTTGTTTGGTTTTCAACACTTTCATTCCAACGAATAAATTGAGGTTTGAGACCAGGCCATCCAGACCTGCCAAATAGCGCGATACATTCTTCTCTGTTTTGATGTATAGCAAATGTAATGCCGTGTGGACAACCTGTGTCATGAGTTGCTAGTATGTCTTTTACTTGTTTACTCATCAAATCACCTCCACACGTTGACTCAATGCCTTCGACTTGCAGTATTCACAATGACCACACGGTGTTGGCTCTTCTTTACCTTTTTTAACATCGTCAAGATGCTTAATAAGCATAGATAACTCAGATAACTCGTAATCAAGTTTTTCCTGAGATTGAAAAACAATCGCTCTGGTATCAGGAGTAGATTCTTTAGTCACGGCATAGATAACAGGGGTAAACTCCTTGCCATACTGCTCTTTCAGCATTTTCTTATAAGCCGCCATCTGAAGGACATATCCCCAAGCTTCGAACCAGCGAACCTGAATATTTCGTCCGCTTGCTTCATCCTGAACCCAGACCATGCTATCAATATCTGATTTTGTGGTCTTAATGTCTACGAAATAGCCCTTTTCAACATTGAGGCAGTCAATCTTGCCTTTAAATTCCACTCCTTCGATTTCGCCTGTGACAGCAACCTCTTTCTGACCGACATAGTACTCCATAAATTGCTTGTCAGCTTCCAATCGCTCAATCATGCGCTGACCGACTAAGAAGTCAGATTTTAACTGACCTTTGGTTTTCCCGGTTTTCGAAATCATGACATCTGCATTTTCACTCATGAACTTCTTGTGTGCTTCTGGGCTTTCAAAATAGCTGTGAACCATGTTACCAACTAAAAGAGCTGTGTTATCTCGTTTGTCTTCCCACTCTCCCTCTAGCTCTGCCAATGCCCGTGCTTCGCACTCTCTAAATCGCTTGTATTGCGAGATAGACCAGTATTGCCGTGCGGAAGCTGCTGAATAGTAATCTTTGCCAAGTAAATCTTGTGTCATTCCATTTCCACCCTTTCAGCCTTGCTTTCCGCTCCAGGCATTACTCGGACAATAATCCCTAACTCTTGAGAAATAGCCTTGAATTGCTCTTTGACTTGTCGCATATTTTTTTCAGGGAAAATAATTTC
>CAJPJN010000166.1:0-3730 GCA_905369855.1 Streptococcus oralis
TAGTTGGTCGGCGCGTCCAACAGCAAGATATCAGGCTTTTCAAGGAGAAGTTTTGCCAAAAGCACCTTGGTTCTTTGCCCACCTGACAAAGAGGTTACATCCGTATCCATGCCAAAGTCCATGACACCAAGGGCACGCGCCACTTCATCAATCTTAGCATCCAAGGTATAAAAATCACGACTCTCCAGACGGTCTTGAAGTTCACCAACTTCTTCCATAAGAGCATCAACATCCGCTCCATCTTCAGCCATTTCCATATAGAGGTCATTGATACGGGCTTCTGCTTTGAAAAGCTCATCAAAGGCTGTACGGAGAACATCACGCACCGACTGTCCTTCTTCCAAGACAGAGTGCTGATCCAAGTAACCAGCAGTCACATACTTTGACCACTCAACCTTCCCTTCATCTGGTAACATCTTACCAGTCACAATGCTCATAAAGGTTGATTTCCCTTCACCATTGG
Organism: Streptococcus oralis; assembly: GCA_905369855.1. Lineage (GTDB taxonomy): Bacteria > Bacillota > Bacilli > Lactobacillales > Streptococcaceae > Streptococcus > Streptococcus oralis_BN. The sequence goes on from CAJPJN010000166.1 coordinate 464, forward strand.
CACCGACCAGACCGATATGTTCTCCCTTGAGGAGACGGAAGGACACATCTTCAAAAATTGCACGGTCACCAAAACCGTGACTCAGATTTTTAACTTCTAAAATACTCATTTTAATTCCTTATCTTGTTTTTATGTAATTGTTTATAGAGAAGCCAAGCCAGATAGCCACCCAAGGTATTGGTCCACAAATCATCAATCTCAAAGACGCGATTAAAATCAAAGAAAAAATCTAAGACTAACTGCGTACACTCGATTCCAAGACTCACTAGAAAACTGAACAAAATCACTTTTCTTGTCTTACGCAAGTTTGGAAGGAGATAAAGGAGTTGGAAAATCAGAGGAAAAAGCAAGAAGACATTGAGGATATTTTGTAGAAAAATCCAACATAATTGTCCTATGTCACTCACTTCACCCAGTTTCCAGAAAGAATTGAAAGGAGTCAAAAGAAAAACCAGGCGTCCAAGATGCTGAATACCTGGAGTTTCAACTCCTACAGGAGATTGTTCTTGAGGAGTAAAGCAAAAGTAAATGATACAAATGCTATAGAAAATAACTCCCCAGACCAAAACATGATTATAAGTTTTCTTCATCATTAAGGATTGACTGCTGCGACTGCTTTCTGGCGATCACGTTTCATTGTATTGGAACGCAATTGTCCACAAGCTGCATCAATATCTGTACCATGCTCTTGACGAACCACACAGTTGACCCCTTTTTTCTTAAGCGTATCATAGAAGGCCATCACGCGCTCTTTTGGACTGCGGCTATATTGATCATGCTCACTAACTGGGTTGTAAGGAATCAAGTTTACATAAGACAATTTCTTGATATTCTTGAGCAATTCAGCCAATTCCAAGGCTTGTTCTACACCATCATTAACTTCATTGAGCATGATATACTCAAAGGTCACACGACGATTAGTTGTCTCAATGTAGTACTCAATAGCTGCAAAGAGTTTTTCAATCGGAAAGGCACGGTTAATCTTCATGATGCTTGAGCGCAACTCATTGTTAGGTGCGTGAAGGGAAACAGCAAGATTGACCTGAACTCCTTCATTAGCAAAATCACGAATTTTATGGGCCAAACCTGAGGTTGAAACCGTAATGTGACGAGCACCGATGGCCATTCCCTTGTCATCATTAATGGTACGAACGAAATTCAAGACATTGTTGTAGTTATCAAAGGGCTCACCGATTCCCATGACAACGATATGGCTGACGCGTTCATCCTGACCACGCTCATCAAAGTATTTCTGAACCAGCATGATTTGCGCTACGATTTCACCGTTATTGAGGTCACGTTGCTTCTTAATCAAACCAGAAGCACAGAAGGTACAACCGATATTACAGCCGACCTGAGTCGTCACACAGACTGACAAACCATAGTGCTGACGCATGAGTACTGTCTCAATCAGCATTCCATCTGGCAATTCAAAAAGATATTTAACTGTCCCATCAGCAGACTCTTGAACGATACGTTGTTTCAAGGGATTGACCACAAACTGGTCATTGAGCTTAGCAATCAAATCCTTGGAAAGGTTGGTCATTTCTTCAAATGACTGGACACGTTTACGGTAGAGCCATTCCCAGATTTGATCTGCACGGAATTTCTTTTCTCCCTGCTCCAAAACCCATTCCTGCATGGTTTGACGTGTTAAACTATAAATTGACGGTTTCATTTCTTCTCCTTATTCTCTACTCACTTCTGACGAATGACAAAATGACGTTGTCCCTTGTCCTCTTTCTGAGAATGCTGGTCTTTCTGACGACGTCTATTTTTCTTATCTGCATTCGGTTTTCGTTTTGTTTGAGCCGATTTCTTTCCTTTTCTAGAAGGTGTTTCTTCTTCCTTCTTACGCATTTTCTTGTCAAATGATGCTCGCTTAGGGGCTTCATTTTCTAGGACAAAATAGGCACAACCATAACTACAATACTCTAAAAGGTAGTCTTGTAAACGACTGATTTTTTCAAGTTTTTCTTCTGTTCGATCATCCTTGTAAAAACCTCGTAGGCGAAGCTGTTCGTTGCTCCAATCTCCCACGATATAATCAAACTTGGTTAAGACTTCTGAAAAACGCTGATTAAAAGCCGTCACATCGAAGGCATCCTTGATATTTTCCACCAAGGAAAAAGCTATCCCTTCCGTTTCGACCTTGTCCCCGTGTAAATGAAACTCAGGACCAGGAAACTTGTTATAGTTGTATAATTCAGGTGCAATTTCTTTTCGCATAGATATCCTTTTTCCACGATTACTTAATACTTTATTCTACCATAATTTCTAGCAGTTAGCACGTTTCTCATAAAAATGAAAAAAGTCTGACGATTTCGTCAGACCAAAATAATACAACCTAAAAAAGAGAAGAACAATTCTTCCCTCCATATACCATTATTTAGCAGCTGCGTAAAGTTCATCTACTTTGTTCCAGTTAATCACTGAGAAGAAAGCTTTGATGTAATCAGGACGCACGTTGCGGTATTTCACGTAGTAAGCATGTTCCCAAACGTCCAAGCCCAAGATTGGTTTTTTACCTTCTGAGATTGGTGTGTCTTGGTTTGCTGTTGAAGTCACTTCAAGTTTACCTTCTTTGTTAACAACCAACCATGCCCATCCAGAACCAAAGCGAGTTGTAGCTGCTGCTGTAAAGGCTGCTTGGAACTCTTCAAATGAACCAAATGTTGCATCGATTGCTGCTGCAAGTTCTGCTGATGGAGCTGTTTTTTCAGGAGTCATCAATTCCCAGAAAAGAGCGTGGTTCAAGTGTCCACCACCATTGTTGATAAGTGCTTGACGGATATCAGCTGGGATAGATTCTACATCAGCAAGCAAGGCTTCAAGGTCTTCACCGATTTCAGGGTGTTTTTCAAGAGCTGCATTAGCATTGTTGACATAAGTTTGATGGTGTTTGTCATGGTGCAAGTGCATTGTTTCTGCATCGATGTATGGTTCCAAAGCGTCGTATGCATATGGAAGATCTGGTAAGATAATAGCCATCTGTAATACCTCTTTTTCTTTCTATATGAAAATGATAACGCAAACATTCACTTTTTTCAAGTTTTTTGCTTATAGATGAAGAAATCACTAAGAAACCCACGACAAGATAGTCCTGACGCGGGTTGTAGTTTCCAAAATAATATCATACTCAATGAAAATCAAAGAGCAAACTAGGAAACTAGCCGCAGGCTGTACTTGAGTACGGCAAGGCGACGTTGACGTGGTTTGAATTTGATTTTCGAAGAGTATCAATTTACCTGACTAGCAATCTGTATG
>CAJPJN010000167.1:0-3607 GCA_905369855.1 Streptococcus oralis
TTTCATATGAGAGTCTCCTTTTCTTGATTGGTATTTTTCTGTTAAGGACTGCCAAATCTCTTCTGTTGGCATTTCCTTTCCTGTCCACAGTTGAAAAGCTTCTGCAGCTTGATAGAGCAACATTCCCAGACCATTGACCGCTGGATTGCCCTGACTTCTGGCCCATTTCAAAAATGGTGTTTCAAAGGGTTGGTAAATGATATCTGCTACTAAAAGAGTTTCTGATAAGACAATGCTTTCAGGAACTGGAGATGATTGACCATCCATGCCCACACTTGTCGCATTGACCAGTAAATCCGACTCGGCAATCCTTTCTTGCAGTTCAGAAACATCTTCTAAAGCATACAAGTCCACTTTAAAGCCTGTTTGCTCCTGTAACTTGTCTAGATAAGGTCTTGTTTTTTCCATGGAAACTGAACGAACAAAGACCGAAATCTGACTGACGCCGTCCAAAATAGCTTGCGCCAAAATGGACTTAGCCGCACCACCTGCACCCAGCAGGGTCATCTTCTTACCTGTAATTGTAAAAGAAGGCAAGCTCTTAAAAAATCCCTTGCCATCTGTATTATATCCAATTAAATTGCCATTCTCATTGACAACCGTATTAACCGCACCAATCAAGCGCGCTTCATCGCTCAGCCCATCCAAATAAGGAATCACCTGCTCCTTATAGGGCATAGAAAGGTTGATACCAAACATCTGGTAGCGACGAATATTGGCCACTGTTTCTGCCAAATCACCCGCTTCAATCTCCCAAGCTACATAAGCACCATTGGTAGCTGTCGCCTCAAAGGCCCTATTGTGGATAAAGGGCGAAATAGAATGCTTAATAGGATTGGCAACAACGGCAGCTAAACGTGTATAGCCATCAAGCTTCATCCAAAATCTCCCTGATTTTTTTCATGCTAGCTAGAGAAATCTGACCTGGGGCACTTGCCTCATCTAGACTAGCAAAGGACCAGCTCGAACCCGTCACATCTGCAGTGATACGAGAGACCTTACCCACCTTGCCCATAGAAATCGTTACATATTCCTGCTCAGGATTGAGAGTTTTAAAGCCTCGTGTATAGTTCATCAAGTCTAGCACATCCTGCTCCGTGTGAGCCATCACCGCAACCTTAACAAGTTTTGGATTTAGGCTCGTCAACTCTGACAAGATTTCCATCATGTTTTCAGGTGTTTCTTGGAAATTGTGGTAACTCAAAATGAGATTTGGGAAATCCAACATTTCCTCAAAAACATCCTTGTAGCTATAGTATTCAAAATCAATATAGTCTGGTTGATAGAGTTGCGCCACTTCCTTGATTAGATGGATATATTCTTCTGGAGAAAGGTCGATTTCTCCCCCTTCAGAGCGAGTTCGCAGGGTGAAAACCAACTCACGACCTGCAAATTTTTCAAAAATAGCTGGAGCTACCTGCAAAATCGCTTCTTTAGGCAGATAGTCGGCACGCCATTCAATAATATCAGCATCTTGATACCTTGTGGCATCCAGAGCCTGAGCCTCCTCTAAACTTCTTGGCATTACTGAAACGATTAATTTCATTTACTAACCTTCATACTAATCACCTTGAGGTAATTACTACTTTCATCTTTTTTATTATAGGCGAAATCTGCTGGAAGACCGTATTTATTTAAAATCTGGTAACTTCTTCCTGCAAAGCCTTTATCAATTTGTTCTGTAAATTTCTGGCGGGAAACATTGGCAGCATTGGTACTAGCAATGATAATCCCTTCCGGATTTAAAATCTCAAGACTCTGGGAAATCAACTTGTGATAATCCTTGGCCACAGAGAAGGTCTGTTTTTTGTTCCGAGCAAAGCTAGGCGGATCTAGGACAATCACATCATAGGTCAAGTCTTTTCGTTTAGCATACTTGAAATACTCAAAGACATCCATGACTATAAAACGATGGTCGTCTGTGCTGATTCCATTTGCCTGAAAATGCGCTTGAGACAATTCTCGTGAACGTTTAGCTAGGTCAACCGAAGTAGTCTGGCTTGCTCCTCCCATGGCCGCAGCTACTGAAAAGGCTGCTGTGTAGGAAAACATATTGAGCAAGGATTTGCCCATAGCCAAACCATCAACTAGACTACCACGAACCTCGTGCTGGTCTAGGAAAATTCCTGTCATCAAGCCATCATTCATAAATACTTGATACAGAACCCCATTTTCCAGAACAGTGAAAAAGTCAGGTGCTTCTTGACCATAAACATGAGCAGATTCATAGTCTAGACCCTTAAAGCGGATTTTCTCATAGGCCCCTAAGACCTCAGGAAAAACCTGTCTAAAGGCTTCTGAGATGGTCTGACGAATCTGATAAACATAAGAGTTATACCAAGAAAAGACAGCATAGTCGCCATAAAGGTCCACTGTCAGACCGCCAAAGCCATCTCCCTCTTGGTTGAAGAGACGAAAGGCAGTTGTCAAATCATCTTGATAGTAGGCGCTTCTCTTTTCTTTAGCTTGTCTAAACAGCGTTTCAAAGAAAGCTTGATTGAAGGTCACCTTGTCTTTGCTGACAAACCAGCCCAAGCCCTTGTTTTGCTGAGAAAGGTAGGCAGTACCAAGAAAGGTGCCTTCTTGACTATGGACTTCTACCTCCTGATCCTTGAGATTGATATTCTCAAGATCGCTGGCTTCTAGTAAAACTAGTCCCTTTGAAAGCTTTTTTTCAACCCGTTTGTTGACTCTTATTCTATTCATATTCACTATTATAGCAAATTTTGTGACAATTCTCAAAAAAGAAACTACCCTTGCTTTTTTACTCTTCTTTTAAAAAATGGTATACTAATACTAATAAAAAATTAGAAATATTTGTGTGAGAATCAAAATAAAAAATGCTCTTCCGTCTTGGAGGAGCATTTCTTTTTATCAATGAAAATCAAAGAGCAAACTAAGAAAATAGCCTCAGTTTAACTTTGAGATTGTAGGTAGAGAGGTTGTATCAGCAATATATGTCTGTCAAGTTTAGTGACGTAGATAGTAGAATAAAGATGAGAAGGCATAGAGAGAAGATAAATCACCTTAAGCAGGTATCTGGAAAATTTGATTTTATAGAGAAGCCTTTTGTTACAAACTCAATATACTATCAATAAATAATATTATAGAAGCAACAATAATTAAAATTTCACCTATCTGCATAATTCTATTTCGAACTCTAAATATATGTTCTATCAAAAATACTTGGATCACACACATTATAGGAATTAACGTTTTTGAAATTGAAAAATATCCAAATAAATAAACTATAAACAACAAAAATAGAACTATGTTGTATTTCTTATTCAAAACATTCCTCCCTATATTTTTTTGATTACCAATCTTAATCATTTACAACTACATTCTAACAAACTATAAAAGCGTTTGTCGAATTGAATTTATCAAGCAAGCGACCAACTATCTCATCTTTTTTCTATTTCTGTCAATATGCGTGACAGGTAGTAATGATAGCCAAAAATAGCAAGAGCAAGCAGAAGGATAAGAACTCCTACTCCCAAGCTAATGGCAAGGATAGGGGAGAGAGACCGAACCAAGAACAAACTTGCTATGACTAAAATCATTAAGATAACACTATAAATTAAGAGTAAAACTATTGCTACTATAC
>CAJPJN010000168.1:0-3597 GCA_905369855.1 Streptococcus oralis
AGGCAATATCTTGGACATCTGCCTTCATCAGATAGTCATTAATCGACTCATGTAAATTCAGACGGTAGGACAAAATCGCTTTCGTCGGAACTTTTGAAAAGGTATGCTTGAGATTGATTTTTTTCACCTTACCCGTTTCAAAATAATCTTTAGAATATTCTCGATGAATACGATTAATCTCTGTAATGAGACGTTCCACTTTTTCAATCATGAGTCTCCTCCTCTCGCTTTTTCATTTTTCTAGCTATTCCCAAACTTCTTCACTCTCTCCTCAGCATACTCAATCATCTTCTCAGCCACTTCTTTATCGTAGTCAAAGCCCAGCTTTTGAGCAAGTCTTTGAGCTTCTCTATGGAAAAGTTCCATGGTAGCAAATAAAGACTGGGGGATTTCATCTAAACTTGAGAAATCAAGTAGATTTGAGAATTGTTTCTCTTTCTCAGCAGGTAAATAGTTAAAGAGATACTTGTAGTTCTTGCCGATATCGATTTTTCCCCTGTCACTTGCGACCTGCCAAGATAAGACTTTCAGAAGTTCTTGTTGACAAATGCCGTAGAGATGGTTAGTCGCGTAGATGACTTGCTTACGACAAATCCCTTTGACCACGTAGGCTGACACCCACCAAAATTCATTACAGGATTTTTCAAAATCCGTTTCAGTAGCTGGGATTGTCCAGTAACGCTGAGGACTGGGAGAATAAGACTCAAACAAACCTTTCTCATCTACTAAAACTGTGAATCCTGCCTCACTACCCACCCACTCGTTGATGTGTTCTTTAGGACAGAGGGTCAAATCAATCCTATTGCCATCTTCAAAGAGCATAAGAAATAGACGGCGATGTCCCAACCTAACCTCTTGCTCGATAATACGTTTACCAAACTGATCTGTCCAAGATAAATCTGAGATCAGCTCGTCCAGATTCTCTACAACATAGACTACATCGTAATCTTGAAATTCATCTTTTAGGGCCTTTGGATTTGTCCGTGAACCAGACATGGCGACAGCCGCGACTTGTAAAGTTTCAGCAGTCTTTAAAATTACATCGAGCATTTCTGTTTCAGTTCTCATGTTGATACCCATTCATTAAAAACTAACTTAAAAAACTGTCGCTTCTTCCAGCGTAAACTTAACATTGTCCTCAATCCACTTACGGCGTGGTTCGACCTTGTCTCCCATGAGGACATTGACGCGACGTTCAGCGCGAGCCAGGTCTTCGATCGTGACACGAATGAGAGTTCGGGTTTCTGGGTTCATGGTTGTTTCCCAGAGCTGGTCCGCATTCATCTCACCAAGACCTTTATATCGTTGGAGTGTTGCGCCTTTACCGAACTGCTTACGGAGTTCTTCTAGCTCTCCGTCCGTCCAAGCATAGGCCACTTCTTCTTTCTTGCCTTTTCCTTTGGACATCTTGTAAAGAGGCGGAAGGGCGATATAGACATGTCCTGCCTCAACTAGCGGACGCATGTAGCGATAGAAAAATGTCAAGAGCAAGGTCTGAATGTGGGCACCGTCGGTATCCGCATCGGTCATAATAATAGTCTTATCATAGTTGGCATCCTCAAGGGAGAAGTCTGCTCCCACACCCGCACCGATGGTATGAATCATGGTATTGATTTCTTCATTTTTGAGGATATCCGCCATCTTGGCCTTGGCTGTATTGATAACCTTACCACGAAGAGGCAAGATTGCCTGGAACTTACGGTCACGACCTTGTTTGGCAGAACCGCCGGCAGAGTCCCCCTCGACTAGATAGAGTTCATTCTTAGCTGGATTCTTAGACTGGGCTGGGGTCAATTTCCCAGACAACAAGCCCTTGTCTTTTTTATTTTTCTTACCATTTCGGCTCTCATCACGCGCCTTACGTGCCGCTTCACGAGCGTCACGGGCCTTGATAGCCTTGCGGATGAGGTTAGAAGCCAATTCCCCATTTTCCATAAGGAAGAAGGTCAACTTATCCGCCACAATGCCATCCACAACTGGGCGAGCTAGTGGACTTCCTAGTTTGTCCTTGGTCTGTCCTTCAAACTGGAGGTGTTCTTCAGGAACCAAGATAGAAAGAACGGCCGCTAGTCCCTCACGATAGTCTGAACCTTCAAGGTTTTTATCTTTTTCCTTGAGAAGACCTGTCTTACGCGCATAGTCGTTCATAACCTTGGTAATGGCAGACTTAAGTCCAGTCTCGTGCGTCCCACCGTCCTTGGTGCGAACGTTATTGACAAAGGACAGAATGTTATCTGAAAATCCATCATTGTACTGGAGAGCTACTTCCACTTGGAAACCATTGTCTTCCCCTTCAAAGTAAAGGACTGGCGTCAAGGTTTCCTTGTCTTCGTTCAGATAAGAAACAAAGTCTTGTACCCCATTCTCATAGTGGAACTCAATCGCTTCATCTGTTCGTTTGTCCGTCAGAGATAAGGTCACATTTTTTAAGAGAAAAGCTGATTCATTGAGGCGCTCTGAAATGGTATTGTACTTGAAGTCTGTCGTAGAAAAGATAGTCGAATCAGGCATAAACGTAACCTTGGTACCTGTCTTAGACTTAGGCGCTGTACCGATTTTCTTTAAGGTAGTAACAGGTTTTCCACCATTTTCAAAACGTTGCTTATAGATTGCCCCGTCACGGGTAATTTCAACTTCCAGCCAATTTGAAAGAGCATTAACAACAGAAGAACCTACCCCGTGGAGACCACCTGATGTCTTATAACCACCTTGACCGAATTTTCCTCCAGCGTGGAGAATGGTAAAGATAACCTCAACAGTTGGGATTCCCATCGCGTGCATTCCAGTCGGCATACCACGACCATGGTCTTGCACAGTCAAACTCCCGTCTTTATTGATGGTGACATCAATACGGTCACCAAATCCAGACAAGGCCTCATCGACTGCATTGTCGACGATTTCCCAGACGAGGTGGTGGAGCCCAGCGCCATCGGTCGATCCGATATACATCCCTGGACGTTTACGGACCGCATCCAACCCTTCTAGCACCTGAATGGCATCATCATTATAATTGTTAATATTGATTTCCTTTTTTGACACAAGGAACCTCCTATTCGTTCATCTTTACTATTCTACAAGTTTTCTAAGGATTTTGCAAAATTTTTCTTTCTCCGGTGTGACAATTTCAGAAGAGATTCTCTGCCTTTCTTTTCCATTTCATGATATAATAGGAGTATGATTACAATAGTTTTATTAATCCTAGCCTATCTGCTGGGTTCGATTCCGTCTGGTCTCTGGATTGGACAAGTATTCTTTCAAATCAATCTGCGCGAACATGGTTCTGGTAACACTGGGACAACCAATACCTTCCGCATTTTAGGTAAGAAAGCGGGTATGGCAACCTTTGTCATTGACTTTTTCAAAGGAACCCTAGCAACGCTTCTTCCGATTATGTTTCATCTGCAAGGCGTTTCTCCTCTCATCTTTGGGCTTTTAGCTGTTATTGGCCATACCTTCCCTATCTTTGCAGGATTTAAGGGAGGCAAGGCTGTCGCAACCAGTGCTGGAGTGGTTTTCGGATTTGCGCCTGTCTTCTGTCTCTACCTTGCAGTTGTTTTCTTTGGAACCCTCTATCTTGGTAGTATGATTTCACTATCT
>CAJPJN010000169.1:0-3595 GCA_905369855.1 Streptococcus oralis
TGTTTTTTGAGAAATTTCCATCGTAATACTCCTCTTCATCACATCTTACTTCCAGTAACGAAAGCCCTTAATTACTATTATATTAGAAAAAATATTAAAAATCATGACCACCAGTCTAACGAGTGGTTTATTTGTCACACAATGAAAAAACACCCTGTGGTATAACCACAGAGTGTCGAAATGTTGATATATAAAATATTAACGTTAGGTATTCTTTCTAAATTACTTAAGTCCACAGTTCATACAAATTTTTCGCTATAGAAAGAAAGCCAGCAGAAATGAATTATTTATACTCTGGATACCACTTCAAATCACGAACTGCTTTGGCCATATCTGTTTCCTTAGCGCGTGCAAGACCTTGCTCTTGTGCTTTTTTAGCGACTGCTTCTGCTACTTTAATAGAAACATCTGCTACATACTTGAATGGTGGCAAGACAGGAGCTCCTGGTTGGCCTGGATTGACAATACCACTCAATGAATGCGCCGCTGCTCCAATCATTTCATCAGTCAAAAGACTTGCTTCAGAAGCCAGCATACCTAGACCAAGACCTGGGTAAATCAGGGCATTATTTGCTTGACCAATCACATAGTCTACACCTTTATAAGAAACCGTATCAGCAGGAATTCCTGTTGCGACAAAAGCTTTGCCATCTGACCATTCAATCAAATCTTTGGCACTAGCTTCTGCCAATTTAGTTGGATTTGACAAAGGGAAGATCATTGGACGTTCTATGTTTTCACACATAGCTTCTACTATTTCTTTAGTGAAGGTATTAGGTTGAGTTGAAGTTCCTACAAGAATGGTTGGCTTCACAGTCTTCACTACTTCAAGCAGGTCAGTCAACTTATCTGCGTTACTAAAGTCAGCACGTTTCTTAGCAAATGGTTTTTGCTCTGGTGTCAAGTCATCCATGTCATCAAAGAGAAGACCTTGTTTATCAACCATAAAGAAACGTTTATAGGCTTCTTCTTCAGAAAGACCTTCACTTACCATTTCACGAAGAACACGAGAGGCAATTCCTGCACCCGCAGTACCACCACCATAGCAGAGATAAACTTGATCTGTTAATTTTTCACCACTAATATCCAGTGAACCAAAGATACCACCTAAGGTAACGATTCCTGTACCTTGAATATCATCATTAAAAGTTGGAATTTGTTTCCGGTATTTTTCAAGAATATTGGCAGCATTCAAGCGGCCGAAGTCTTCCCAGTGAAGGTAGAGTTTAGGAAAGAGACGTTCTGCTGTTTGAACAAATTGGTCAATGAAGTCGTAGTAACGATCTCCGCGGACCCGTTCGTGACGATTTCCTAAGTAATTAGGATTGTTACGAAGTTCTTCACGGTTAGTCCCTGCATCAATGACTAAAGGAAGGACCATCGAAGGATCGATTCCAGCAGCACCTGTATAGACCATCAATTTCCCAACAGAAATATCGACACCATTTGTTCCCCAGTCGCCGATTCCAAGGATTCCTTCTGCATCTGTTACAACAATGAGACGAATCTCGCGATCCCCAGCAGCATTTTTCAAAGTGGCTTCAATATTTTCAGGATGATTAATATCAAGATATCCCGCATATTGGGGATCTACAAAAAGATCACTATAGCCCTCAATCGTATCTGCAATGGTTGGATCATATACAATTGGATTGAATTCTTCCAAATGTTGAGAAAAGAGGTAATAGAAAAGAGTCCTGTTGGTATTAAAAATTTCCATTAGGAAAAGACGTTTTTCCAAATCATTGGCTTTTGTTTGCATTTGTGCATAAGTTTGCGCCGCTTGCTCTTCAATCGTTTGAACATACGGTGGCAGTGAACCAATAAGGCCTAGTTCCTTTCGCTCCTCTAAGGTAAAAGCAGTACCTTTATTGAGGAAAGGATTGTTTAAAATATCATGTGCAGTCATAGTGCAACCTCCTTTTTACTTATATTATACCACATGAAACGAATTGTTCGTAAAACGTTGTTGTTTAAATAATACAATTGTATACGCATATGTTATAAATTTCTGAACTCATCAAACTCTCGATAATCTCTCTTTACTAAAAGTTTCGAGTAAAATAAACCAATCATACAAATTGATAATCCTAATTAAAATAAATATCATATAGGTATGTTATGTAATACTTTGTATTTTTTAAGGTGTTTTTTTGTCATATAAAACTTGTATTCTATTTATATGACAACTAAAAACTATTTACAACAATATATTTCCCAAAAAGTGAAATATTTTCGAACACAGAATAAAATGAGCCAGGAAGAACTTTCGGAACAAGCAGGACTCGGGCTTAAGTATATCAATCAACTTGAAAACCAAAATGTGAATCTGACCATTCACAGTCTTGAAAAAGTGATTGACGCCCTAGAAATGACCCCAGAGGAATTTTTCAATTTTGATAGCCTTGAATCAACCTCTGATAAGAGTGATAATCTTTCACTCAAAAGAATCAACATGAAGATTAAACAGCTCCCTATTGATAAACGAGAAAAAATGTTGGTCATTTTTGAAAGTATCTTAGATAATCTTTGAGATCCCTGACTCACTTACATTTTAACTGGTGAATACTCGTATAGTCAAATTGTAGGATACGGATAAAAATTATTTATCTGCTGTTTTCCACTTATTTTCCTTCTCCAACTAATGAAAGTGAGCACATATGAATTTAAAAGATCTACAATATTTTTATGACCTCTGCCAGCTTCAATCCTATACGGAAGTAGCAAAACTACATAAAGTCAGCCAACCATCTATTTCTTATGCCATCAAGCGCTTAGAGGAATCTTTCAATTGCAAATTGATTCACCATGATCCTTCACATCGTTCCTTCAAACTCACTCCTCAAGGGCAAATCCTTCTAAAGCATACAGAACTGATTTTACCTGAGGTCATTTCTACTCGCAAAGAAATTAATCGCTCCTTGGCACAATACTCTACTGTAGGATTCCCTCCTATTATCATTCAATATCTCTTTGCTGCCTTAAACGAAAAAGATAAATTCGATTTTTTAAAAAAGATACGCCCTATCCGCGGTGGCTCCGTAGAGTTATTAAACCTTCTCCTTAAGGGAGACCTTAATGCAAGCCTACTCGGTTTAATTGAACCACTCAATTATCCTTCAATAGAGACACACGAGTTATTTCATAAAGAACTGTATGTCGTTTTATCTAAGAACCATCCTTTTGCCACTGCTCCTTCCCTCGCTTTTGAAGAATTAGTAGACCAATCCTTTATACTCTTAGACGAACACTTTGTTCACCTGAAAGCTTTTGAAACGCTTAATCAAAAGCATCAAAACAAGGCAGAAATATTCTTCAAGAGTGACGATATTGTCATCATTAAAGAACTTTTAAAGAAAGGGATTGGCCTTAGTTTACTGGCTGATATCGCACTTTCTGATGAAGATGATGATTTAATAAAAATTCCTCTTATACCGAAGGACAAGATAACTTTTACAGTTTATTACGCTTACCTTAAATCGGCTACACCGTCATCAGAAATAGAAGCTTTATTTAAACTCCTTAAATCATATGAATAGAAAAAACTCTAACTATCAATGAACTGATAGCTAGAGTTTTTTACATTGTAGATATT
>CAJPJN010000170.1:0-3565 GCA_905369855.1 Streptococcus oralis
ATATGGGACCATACCATCTTTAAATCCTTTAGCAGCTAAGAGTTCATAAGCTATCCTACGCCCCATAAGATCTCCAGGAGTTCCTTTCTCACTGCTCAATGCTGAAAAGATTGGTGCAAAGAGTTTAATCGTAAAGTAGCCATTTCTCTCATAAGTGCCAGCCTGATACTCACGAGCCGAAAGAATATTATTGTCAATCAAACTCTCAAAGCTCGTCAATTTTTTAGCTTCATCTTCAGTCAAATCTTTCACAACATTAGTAGCATAAACATCATTTCCATCTGCTGGATCTGTTAGATAGTGGTTCTCGATTTTTCTGAGAGCTTCCATTTTCTGGGAAACATTCAGTTTCTTAACGATAGATTGCCCTTCAAGATATTCCAACAGATAGATGAGATCAAACATATTATGAGCGTATTTCTGGAGATCGGATGCATCTTTGAATCGTTCCGTCGGATCTAAGACTTGTAGACGGGATCCTTCTAAGCTATCTGATTTTGAATGTTTCAAGATTGAGTTAATGGTAATGGTTGCATCATTTGGATGATCTGGCGCTTGTAATAAGCCTTTAGCAAAGAACTCAGGACCAAGACCACTTCTTCTACCATAGCCACCAAGATAGATATCCTGATCTGAATCATGGGTCATCTCATGGGTATACGTAATAGCGCCATCCTTATCCAACATACGGTAAGACATATAATAGACACCATCTCCTGTTGCGTATGCACCGTGATGATTATGAACTACCTTGTTACCAACTGGTCCAAAGAAATGTTGCATTGCAGGATTTGAATTCTCAAAGTCTGCGATTGTTGAAGCCTTTCCTTCAGTATGATCATCACCAAACTTATAGGCATCATAAAGCAGGATCGTACGATAGAGTTTTTCACGTGACTGTTTATCCAAAATACGATACCAATAATCGTAATGATCTCGCTGACGCTTGGCTGTTTCACGCGCATTATCTTCAACAAACTTATTGAGTTCATCTCCAGCCTTATAGTCGCTGTTGCGGTAGCGATCGTAAGCGCCAAATCCTAGGCTAGAAAAGGTTGAGATGACAAATACAGATCTTTATGGCAAGGTAAGGAGAGGCAAGACCATATTGCGGTATTTCCAAGTACTACTAGTAATTCGGTCATAAACACCGATAGAATACTTAGTCCCTGCTTGCTCTTGCTTGGCTTTGACCTCTGCAATAGTGGATTTTTCTTCGACAATGAAAGCTTTGGTCTGTTTTTTAAACCAATCATTGTTGCTAGTGTTTGGTAAAAAGACTTTTCGGTAATTTTCTAGCGTGCTAAACAAATCTGTCGTTCCATGATGGCTGGCAAGACTGATACCATAAGTATCAACGTTGTTCTTAGCAAGCAGATTATTAAATCCTGATTTCCCTAACTCAATCAAAGTATCTAACGGAGATGCATTTCCTTTTCCAAAGAAATCAAGGTGATACAAGACCAGGTCTTTAATATTAACCTGACCATAGCTAAAGTTATACCAACGTTCTAAATAAGTTAAACCGAGTAGCAAGGCTTCCTTATTTTTCTTGATTTTATCTACAAGATAGCCTCTGGTAACTGGGTTGTCACCAACAAGTCCAGCATCTGCTGACAAGAGTTTTTTCAAACTGTTTGCCAAATCTTGTTTTGTTTTGGCGAACTGGTCTTCCAGATAGAGCTCAGTTTGCTTGACATCTGGAGAAATTCCGAGTGTCTTTCTGATGGCATCCGACTTATAGTCAATCTTTTGTAAGTCAGGTAAGACTTGCTTAATGATAGAGTCTTGGTCATACAAGAATTGATTTGGAGTGTAGAGGAGTCCTGTATCCCCTAAACTATATTCTGTTAGCTTGGCAAAATCAGTCTGGTACTTGAGATCGAGCTTCTCAGATGAATGGTCCTGATAGTGAAGCAAGAGTTTATTTGCAGTCTGTTTGTTGGAAACAATATCTGTGATGACTTGGTCATCCTTCATCATGACTGCTGACAAGAGTTCTTTTTGATATAAAAGACTGTTCTCGTTAACTAGGTTTCCGTATTTGACAATGGTTGCCTTGTTGTAGAAAGGTAGTAATTTTTCAATATTTTTATAAGCCAAGGCGCGCTGAGCTTGATAATGCTTCACCTTAGAAAAATCACTTTCTTTACTACCACTTGTTGAAAGGGGCTCCACTGTTGGAGGAGTGAGAGGATTGATTTCTGCTTTTTTATTAGTCACTTCAGAAGCATCTAAAATTGTTCCTCTTTCTACAAATGATTCCTTGCTGACGACTTCTTCCCTGACCAAGGTGACATTGTAGACTCTATTAGCTTTGTTGCTGAATGTATTAGCCACCTTCATTTCATTATAGTGGTAACCGGTAATAGCATTCCCGTTGGTTACATTGACATCACTTAGTACATTGGTCAATCTTCCTGCATGCTGTTCCTCATTCGTCTTTCGATCCCACAAATATCCAGCCACCCCCGCAACTCTACCAAAATGCTTGACATTGTTGATATCACCTTCAGCATAGCTATCCTGTATATGCGCATCTTGGTCTACTAGACCTGCTAGCCCACCAACAGTCTGATCTGAACTATTCGTGTTGGAGGAAATGGCTACTGTCGCTTTTGACTTAGTCAGTGAAGCTCTGCCTCCTGTCAAATGACCGACCAAACCACCAATATTGTATGCCGCAGTCGTTTCGTAAGTATTAACAATTCTTCCCTTAAAACTGCTCTCTGTGATGCTTGATTGCTCTGCCTTAGCCAACAAACCACCGATACCACGTTCCCCAGCCAGAACACCATCGACATGAACTTGCTTAATCTTTGTGTTATCCGTAGCTTCATTGGCCAGTGAACCGATATCATCTTTACCTGAAATAGAGACATTTTTCAGACTCAATTTTTCTACTGTGGCACTACTCAAGGTTTCAAACAGTGGTTTTTTCAAATTGTAAATAGCATACTGCTTGCCATCTTTTTCACCGATCAACTGACCAGTAAATGTACCCTTGATGTAGGATTTAGCTTCAGGCTCTAACTCCACTTCGTTGGCATTCAAACTAGCTGCTAAATGATAGGTTCCAGAGAGATTCTTGTTGATAGCTTTAACCAGGTTGCTAAAGGAAGTGAAGGTTGTTGTTTCTTCTGTGGCCTTTTTTGCGAGATAGAAGGTGAAATTATCGACATATTTATTTTCTAGCTCTTGCTGGAGTTTCTCAGCTTTGGCTATGATTTTATAAACGGATTGTCCATTTTTTATTTCTGCAGTTATTGAAGCGACAGGTAGATAGACATCTTTGAATGACGACGATTTTGCCTTAACAAAGTAAGTGTCTATATTACTTGGAACACTGTCTAAAGAAACATGTTGTTTGTAAGTACCATTGGTCTGACTATATAACTCCAGATCAGAAACATTTCTTAATTCGAGTGTTTTTTCTGGATCTTTTTCTTTTGGTTTTTCAGCCGGATTTTCTGGTTTTGCTTGCTCAATATTGCCAGTATATTCTGGAAGAGGGGCAATTTGTTCGGGTTCAACAATCGCTCCGGATTGGGTACCTGTATAAGAT
>CAJPJN010000171.1:0-3534 GCA_905369855.1 Streptococcus oralis
CACCAGCAACAACAGATTATAAGGCTAAAGCCAAAGCAGAAGTAGAAGCTGAATTAGCTAAGAAATTAGCTGAACTTGAGAATGCAACTGATTTAACAGAAGCAGCAAAAGCAGCGGCAAAAGCACAAGTAGTCAACAAAGCTAAGGAAGCAATTGAAGCGATTCAAAAAGCTGCCACAGAAGCAGATGTAGACCAAGCGATTCGTAACTTTGTTTACCGTATTTCAGCAGTTATTCGTGAGCAAGAAGAATATGATTTATCAAAATTGTTTGTAAATGGTTCTGTAACTGTTAAGCAAGGTGAATCTTTAACAGACAAAGATGTTTTATCAAAACTAAACTTACCAAGCGGTGTAGAAATTGTTAAGGTTGAAAAACCTACAACATCAGCATTAGGTACAGTGATGGCTAAAGTAACAGTTAAATTAGCAGACGGAAGCGTAGAAGAAATTAACGTACCTGTTGAAGTTATTGTTTCACAAAATCATGGAAATGAAGGAAATGGAGCAAATAACGGAGCTAATAACACTGAAGCGAAAGCGGATAAAGCTAAGTTAGAAGCTGCTATCCATCAATTAGATGAATTGCTCCTTAAAGAATCAGCTAAGCTTGATGCAGAAACTGCAAAAGAAGCGAATGCATTATCAGCAGATGCTAAGAAAGTATTTGCCAATGCAGACGCAACTCAAGCAGAAGTGGATGCAATGGTTAAACGTATCGAAGACTTCATGGCGAAAGTTGCTCCATCAACGGATCATGCAAATACAGCTAACGATCAATCTGCTCAAACACCAGCTGTAGTTCCAGCTAACAACCAATCTGCGCAAACAACAGTTGTAGCTCCAGCTACTACTCAAGCAGCAGCTAATGCTAGTCAAACAGCATCAGCACAAGCAAATGCGCGTAAAGCAGCTAAAGAATTGCCAAATACAGGTACAGCAGATTCTACTGTAGCTATGGTAGCAGCAGCCGCAAGTGCATTACTTGGTCTTGGTCTTGCAGGCCGTCGTCGTAAAGAAGACGAAGAAGCTTAATTGGTAGATTATTTGATAATTATCAGATGATAAGTCCGATTTTCAAAGTTTAAACAAGTACCTCTCACAAGAAAATCTCCTAGCAGGAAAATCTGCTAGGAGATTTTTGATACAGGTAAATTGAGTAGTGAATCTAAATCCTAAATTTCATGGAATTTCATGAGGTAATGAGAGGTTTAGGCCAACTCAATTTCAAAAAATTTTTAGGTTTAGGAATGACTATTCATATAGAGATAGGTAATTCTTCAAAGATGGTAGTCATATAGAGGAAGATAGTTGTTAAGTAATGTTTTAATTGATAATAGTTGCTATTTGATGATGTTTTATGTCAAAGTAAATAGATAGGATTTTTATTTTTGACAAATGATAACATATGATGTAATGATTTTTAGGGAAAAGCTATTTGGAATAAAGGGGTTGCTCAAATAACAATTCAGGATTAAAAATGGACAGTTGAGGAGCGGAGGTGATAAATTGAGTTTGCTACTGTATAATGGATTTATCACTAAAAGTGCTCCAGACCGTATTTTACACAGCAATAGTCTTCTGAAAATGGACAAAAAACATTGTAAAGGCTATCAAAAAGGAGTATAATGAGTGCAAGACATTTCGGAGGTGAAAGATGCTAGAAGTAAGAAGTCTAGAGAAAAGTTTTGGACCCAAGCAAGTTTTGTTTGGTATTGACTTTCAAGCACGACCAGGTCGTATTTTGGGATTAGTCGGGAAAAACGGTGCTGGGAAAACAACGATTTTCCACAGTATTTTGAAGTTTTTAGAATATCAAGGAGAAATCAGTCTAGATGGTCAGGATATTCGTCAGGAGACCTACGCTCGGATTGGCTATCTGCCTGAAGAACGCAGTCTCATGCCTAAATTGACAGTCCTTGAACAAGTTCGTTACTTGGCGACTCTAAAAGGTATGGATGCCAAGGAGATCAAAGAAAAACTCCCTCAATGGATGAAGAGGTTGGAAGTGAAAGGAAAGCTGACAGATAAAATTAAGAGTCTGTCAAAAGGAAATCAGCAGAAGATTCAGCTCATCATTACTCTGATTCATGAGCCAGACTTGATTATCTTGGATGAGCCTTTCAGTGGATTGGACCCGGTCAATACAGAATTGCTCAAGCAAGTCATTTTTCAAGAAAACGAACGTGGGGCAACCAATATCTTTTCTGACCATGTCATGACCAACGTAGAGGAGCTTTGTGACGATATTCTCATGATTCGAGATGGACGTGTGGTCTTGCATGGACCGGTACAGGATGTCCGCAATCAATACGGGAAAACGCGTCTCTTTGTTTCAAGTGAACGAAGCAAGGAAGAATTGGAAAATCTTCCTCATGTCAAGCAGGTGAGTTTGACCAAACAAGGCAGTTGGAAATTGATCTTAGAGGATGAGAGCGCTGGAAGGGAACTCTTCCCAATCTTGACTCAGGGGCAATACATCGCAACCTTTGACCAGCAAGCGCCAACAATTGATGAAATCTTTAAACTAGAATCAGGGGTGGAAGTATGAGAAATATGTGGGTTGTAATGAAGGAAACCTATCTTCGACATGTCAAATCGTGGAGTTTCTTCTTTATGGTGATTTCACCATTCTTGTTTATCGGTCTCTCTGGGGGAATTGCCTATCTCCAAGGCTCTTCTATGGCTCAGAGTGGCAAGATAGGAGTAGTCAGCACTGTTCCAGCTGTGACAGACAGTCTTAAATCTACCAATGGTCTCAATTTTGACTACAAGGATGAAGCAAGTGCTCAAGCTGCTATCAAGGATGAAAAATTAAAAGGCTATCTGACCATTGACCAAGAGGATAGTGTCTTGAAGGCAGTTTATCACGGTGAAACTTCCCTTGAGATTGCTATTAAGCTAGGAGTAACGAGCAAGTTAAATGAGCTTCAAGATCAACTCAATCGTTCGGCAGCCAATTTGTCACAAGAACAGGAAAAACGCTTGGAACAAACAGTTAACTTTACGGAGAAAATTGATGAATCCAAGGAAAATAAAAAAATGATTCAAACTTTTGCGGCCGCAGGGCTTGGTTTCTTCCTTTATATGATTTTGATTACCTATGCTAGTGTCACTGCTCAGGAAGTGGCTAGCGAGAAAGGAACCAAAATTATGGAGGTGGTCTTCTCTAGTATCCGAGCTAGTCATTATTTCTACGCTCGCATGCTGGCTCTGCTTCTTGTGATTTTGACCCATATTGGCATTTACGTCGTGGGTGGACTTGCTGCCATTCTTCTCTTTAAAGACCTACCAATCTTGGCACAATCTGGTATTTTAAATCATATAGGAGAGGCTTTCTCGCTCAACACCTTATTGTTTGTCTTGGTTAGCCTCTTTATGTACGTTGTTTTAGCAGCCTTCCTAGGATCTATGGTTTCTCGTCCTGAGGACTCAGGAAAAGCCTTGTCGCCTTTGATGATTTTGATTATGGGTGGTTTTTTTGGAGTGACAGCTCTAGGTGCAGCTGGTGACAATCTCATCTTGAAGATTGGTT